>JAJYPZ010000230.1 GCA_021794855.1 Pseudomonadota bacterium
TCCGATTTCCGCCCGAAATTTTCTCGACCACGGCCTGGCGCCGATCGAGCGCGAAGTCAATGCGATGCAGGAAATGGCCGGACGCGCACGGGAAATCGTGGTGTGGCAACTGCTTGCCCTGATTCCGTTTGCAATAGTACTTGCCTTGGGTTTTTCGGTGGTGATCGCCCGTCCGATTCGACAGATCGACGAAGCGATCCGTCACATGGGGCAAGGCGAACTGACAAAGGCGGTAGTCGTGGAAGGTCCGTTGGATTTGCGGCGGCTGGGCGATCGTCTGGACTGGATGCGTCAGCGTCTGCTGGAGCTCGAGGAGCAGAAAACCCGTTTTCTGCGGCATATTTCGCATGAACTCAAGACGCCGCTGACCTCGATCCGCGAAGGAGCGGATCTGCTGGTAGAGGGGGTACTGGGGGAATTGAGCGAAAAGCAGCGCCATGTGGCGAAAATCCTGCTCAGTAACAGTGTACAATTACAAAAACGTATTGAGGATTTGCTGAACTACAGCGCGCTTCAAACCGAAAAATCCATACTCGTCGGCCATCGCGTAGCGCTCCGGCAAATACTGGATACAGTAGTGCGGGATCAGGATTTGGCCATCATGAACAAAAATTTGCAAATCGGTGTTGCCTGTCCCGATCTGACCATAGAGTGCGACGAACAGAAGATCAGAACCATTGTGGACAATCTCTTATCCAATGCCGTGAAATTTTCTCCGCGCGAAGGCCGGATAGAAATCAGCGCACAACAAAACGGCAGTCATGTTCAACTGGATGTGACCGATGCGGGACCGGGCATCGATGCTGCAGACAGAGACAAGATATTCGATGCGTTTTATCGCGGCCGCACAGTTCCGTCCAGCCATATGAAAGGAACTGGATTGGGTTTGTCGATAGCGCGCGAATATGTGCTCGAACACGGCGGAACCATAGAACTGGTTGAACAGACGGAGCCCGGGGCGCATTTCCGCGTAACGCTTCCTGCCACCAATCTGGCCCCCACCTGATGATGATTAATATGATTATTCGCATAATGTCGATATCTGTTCTGGGTCTGGCGCTGGGCGCATGTACGACCCTGCCCGAAAAACCTGCTGTAGTCGCCTGCGCTAAACCTCCTTCGCCGTTAACGTTAACTCCGGTTTCCTTGCCTACCGAAACCAGTCGTTTGACTGAACTGATGCAATATTACGAATATCTGCGCAAGCAGCCGCCAGCCATGCTGGCTGACGAATATAAAAAGGCATCGCAGGATTTCTCGCAAAACGAGAGCGATTTAAGCAGGGTTCGGGTGGCGATACTTCTTGCTTTGCCCGGAACGCCTTTTCACGATGTCAATGCCGCCCTGAATCTGCTCGGCAACTGGCCGGAGGACGCCAATGTCGCACCGCCGCCGCTGGACGGTTTCGCGCGTTTGCTGAGCGTATTATTGACACAGGAACAGCAATCGGCCAATACCGTTAACGATCTGACGCAAAAACTGAAAGAAGAAAAAAAACACGCCGATACACTGCAAGGCCAGATCGATGCCGTTAAAAATATGGAAAAAAACCTGATCAACCGGGCCAAGCAATGAGCGATTTGCGCCCCCGGATTCTGATTGCCGACGACGATACCGATTTATTGCAATTGCTTTCCATCCGTCTTACGGCAGCCGGTTTCGATATCGAAACGGTGGAAAGCGCCGAAGCGGTATTGAACCGGCTCGACGTGGCGCGTCCCGATCTGGTGATTACCGATATGCAGATGAACGGCATGGACGGGATGGCCCTGTTCGAGCATATACATGGCATCGCGCCGGCGCTGCCGGTAATTATTCTGACCGCCCACGGCACCATTCCGGATGCCGTATCCGCGACCCAGCGCGGCGTTTTCGGTTATCTGAGCAAACCGTTCGACAGCAAGACCCTGCTCGATCTGGTCAATCGCGCGTTGCGGCTCGTCGCGGGCGCGGTACCTCAGCCGGCCGTTGCGAAAGACGCCTGGCAGGCAGCCATTATTACGCAAAGTACGATAATGACGGATCTGCTGGCAAAGGCGCGACTGGTGGCCGAGAGTGACGCCAGCGTACTGATTCAGGGCGATAGCGGTACCGGAAAGGAATTGTTCGCGCAGGCGATCCATAATGCAAGTCCGCGTCGACAGCGTCCATTTATGGCGGTCAATTGCGCCGCCATTCCGGAACAGTTGCTCGAATCCGAATTGTTCGGGCATGCGCGGGGCGCGTTCACCGGAGCGGTTCGTGAGCATGTAGGCCTGTTTCAGGCAGCCGAAGGCGGGACGGTATTTCTCGATGAAATCGGCGACATGCCGTTGCCGCTGCAAGCCAAGTTGCTCCGCGTGCTGCAGGAAAGACAAGTGCGGCCGGTCGGCTCCGCCCAGACCATACCGTTAAATGTGCGGATAATCTCCGCCACGCATCGCGACCTCAAAAACGAGATCCTGGCGGGCAATTTCCGCGAAGATATCTATTACCGCCTGAATGTCGTGAAACTGGCGATCCCGCCTCTGTCGCAGCGACGCGAGGATATTCCGTTGCTGGCGAATCACTTCCTCGCCGTGGTGACGAAAAAATACGGCAAAAAAATCAACGGATTTTCTCCCGAAACGATGGAAACGCTGGTCAGCGCGGCATGGCCCGGCAACGTTCGGCAATTGCTGAACGTCGTCGAACAAAGCGTCGCCCTTTGCACTACGCCGCTCATTTCGCTGGCCCTCGTCGAGGACGCGATACATAAAGAAGAAGAGCATCTTTTTTCGCTGGAAGAAGCTAAAAAGCGCTTCGAGCGGGATTACCTGGTGCGCGTACTGAAAATGGCGGAAGGCAATGTCATGCAGGCAGCCCGCTTGTCGAAACGGAACCGGACGGAATTCTACAAACTGCTGCAGAAGCATCAGCTCGATCCTTCCGTGTTCAAGTCTTTGTAAGTGCGCTGATTAATCACAATGTTTATGAGGGTGACCTAGGCTTTTGGGGTGGCGGTGGAGGAGGGCGAACAGAAGGTGATTGCTTCGTGGTTATGATGCCACCTTTCTTTACCAGCCCTTCGGATATGATGATTTTTTTGAGGCCCCGTCCATTGTTGCCGTTGGAGTCACCGGTTCCGGTTTCATTGTCAAATACTTTGACATTTGACGAAATTAATTCGTGAAGGTCTTCAATACGAAAGAGGGCAAAATATAAACTTTACATGAGACTCATTATCATTTATATTTACAAATAAATCTGATTCTCATTAAGTTTATGAAGGAGCTGTCATGTCTTTTCGTATTTTATCGATGTCTATATTGTCGGCAGCCCTGCTTCAAGTTGGCGTTGCGTCAGCGGCCGATGCGGTGCCGGTATTGACGATAA
>JAJYPZ010000231.1 GCA_021794855.1 Pseudomonadota bacterium
TATCAATTTGATGGTCGGGATCCAGTTCTAGTTCAGGTTATCGCTATATAATTCTCAAACAGTTCCATTTCGGTGCGCTATTGCACTTTGAATTAGATGAATTCGGTTGCGAAAATAATCGTTAATTTTTTGATCTCCATTGTGCCTGTCGCTACGTTGGGAGATGTGTATATCTGGCTCGGCCTGGGAGCGGGCCAATATGCGGATATGATCGCAAATGCACCGCCGGATGACGATATGCGCCAGTAAATTCGGCGCAGTTCCGGACTTCAATACGAACAGGAATAGTTTCCATGTCTTTAGCAACGCAGGATATAAAAATTGTGTTCGGTATTTTGTCCGCCAATAATCCGGCGGATATCGTTCAGCAAACAATAGATGCTCTGGGGAACGATTGCATGGTGCTGGTTCACCATGACTTCAGCCAGCGCCCCGATTTTGTGCTCACCGGAGAGAATGTCCGCATACTGGAAAACCCCGTGCTTACCGAATGGGGCAACTGGACGCTGGCGGAAGCAACTTTGCATTTGCTTCGCCATGCCTTGCTGTATTACCAGTTCGATTATTTCCAGTTGTTGAGCGATTCCTGTTTGCCGATCCAGCCCTTATCCGAATTCAAGCGCAGACTGCTATCGCAGCGTCCCGACGCCATGATGGATATGATCGATATCAGTACCGACAAAGACTTGTTTGTTAGCCATGCCTATCGCTATATGCCGTCAAAATCGTTAGTGCATAGAATGTTCAGGCGTTTCAGAATATGGGCATTGGGCCCCGAACCGCATACACTGGAAAGAATGGCCGGTTTAGGCATACCTATAGCACGGCAAACGGCATCTCTGGTACCAAGGATTAAACAAATTACAGGGCGAACGCTCTCATTGTTTTTACATGTCCCTAATTTAGTCATACAGCGTAAATTTTTTGTTGGAAGCCTGTGGTTTTGCGCTTCCCATCAGGTATGTTCTTATATCGTCGAACAAGCGTCCACAGAAAAACTGGTTAAATATTTTTCAGAATTAAGAGGTCCGGACGAAATTTTTTTCCCGTATGTGATAGGAAATAGCGGATTCCGGAATATTGTGCCGGCCAATCATTTCACTCTCTGGAAATTACGGGGTACCGGTCCGGAAGAAATTCAGGAAACCGATTTGCCCGATATTATGAGTTCAGGCAAGTTTTTTGCTCGTAAATTCTCGAAATCAAGCAATAACCCCGCACGCCTGGCAGTACTTTCAAGCCCGTTTTTCAGTAATGGGGGAATATAAGATCGGCTGGAAAAAGAACCTCCAGTCTCAAAGTTATTGATTTAAGCTATTTTCCGGTTATAAGAACTTGATTTTTTAATAATTTTACTGGCAGCCGACATTGTGCCGGCTGCCAAGAACGGTTTTTCGAGTTAACCGCCGTGCTTATGTTTCATTTTAACTTGATGCATTTTATCGAAAATCGCTTTTTGTTCGGGGGACAGCGTGTTATAGAACGTCCGTACGACCTCTGACATTGCCGCCAGATGCTGCGACCGGATTTTCAGGAATTCCGCCATTTTTTCCATTCGGTCCGGCGTGGTGAGTCCCGGCGTATGCATTTCCGTGCGCATTCTTTCGTGTAACGCAGCGGTGGCTTTCGCCTGAGCATTTACCTTGTCGGCAAAGGTTTGCCAGGCAGGTTCTTCGGCCTGGGTAATTTTAAGTTTGTCTTTTAGTTGGCTCAGCCGTTTGTTGGTGTAAGCCACCGGATCCATTTTTTGTTTGTCCTGCGCCGTAATGCCGGTGTCGCCGCACTGCGGGCCGGGACAATCGGCTGCGCTTGCAGTAGCAAGGGTTAATGCTGAAGAAATCAGGATTAATGCAAATCTGGTACGAAATTTCATAGCGATTTCCTTAAATGTTAGTAAATGCCGAGGCCTTGATGGCCGGTTTGATCAAAATCTGTACGCTAATTGAAGCCGGTTTAATCGTCATCGTCATCGTCGCCCATGCCGCCCATTCCCTCATAACCGCCCATGTAACCGCCATAGCCCATTTCAGGATAGCCGCCCATGCCTTCATAACCGCCATAACCCATTTCCGGATAAGCGCCGTACCCGTCCATAGACTGGAAATCCATGCCTGCGCATCCGGCTAAAAGCAGAAGTAAAGTGAAAGCAAGGATATTTGCCGTAAAGTATTTCATGGTTTCTCCGCAAGGTTATCAGGGTTTATTTATTAACTATTCTACCCTTAAAAGTTTTGTTTTATACTTTTGCGCGCTACGACATAATAATAATCATAAGGCATGATCCGGCCTATTAAGTTCCGTGAGGCCGTTTGCGGCGATAGCGGAAATTTCCGGTTTTGAACCGTGCATCTTC
Organism: Pseudomonadota bacterium; assembly: GCA_021794855.1. The sequence goes on from JAJYPZ010000231.1 coordinate 2,354, forward strand.
ATTCAATATCGGACAGTTCGATACTGCTGCAAAAAATGTTCGATATGGGTTAAGAACACTCGGGTTTTAGTGGGCAGATACCGACGCGTAGGCATGACCGCCCAAGTCGGCACAACGGGAAGGCGCCAGTCCGGTAATAGTCGAACCAGCTTTTTGTGGCGTACTTCTTCGACGGCGAAATTGTCCGGCAAAGCGCCGATTCCGGCTCCTTCGAGCAATAATTGATGTATGACGCCGGGCGAATTGACACAGAACTTGTCGACTAAGACGGGCTCCAGTTCCCTGTCGCCGTAGCGGAATTTCCAGGGAACCGGTGCACCGCGCGCTGATAGTAAACGTATGATGTCGTGATGGTGCAAATCGGCAGGAGTATTCGGAGGAGTCCGCAACGCCAGGTACAATGGGCTGGCGTAGAGGCCGAAGCTCTGCTCGTCGATTTGCCGCGCAACCAGCGTAGCGTCATTTTCAAGCGTTCCCATCCGGATTGCCAAATCGAAGCGCTCGCCGATGATGTCAACGCGCCGTGCATCCACTTCCAGTTCGAGCTGAATTTCCCGGTATTGCTGGGCGAAGGTCGCTAATGCGCGGGATAATCGGTACCGCGCATAATCGTCCGGCATGGAAACGCGCAATCGGCCGCGCGCCCTGGATTCGCGGCTCTGGATAAAATCTCTGACGGCTTCTATTTCGGCCGCCACGCGCTGGCTATGTTCGAATAAATCCTGTCCGAATTCGGTCAGGACCAGTCTGCGCGTAGTTCGAACTATCAACTTCTGCCGCAATTGGTCTTCGAGATGCGCCAATCGGCGCGATACGGTGGCCGTGGGCAGGGCAAGATAACGGGACGCGCCTACGAAACTGCCGTGCTCGGCGATCGCAGCAAACAATAATAAATCGTCGGCGGATAAGGATGACTGTTCCATTTCCGGAACATTCTATCCCGAAATGCCATCTTACGTGTCGAATTTGAAACGGTTATCATAAAACAGATCAAATTT
>JAJYPZ010000232.1 GCA_021794855.1 Pseudomonadota bacterium
GCCCTGGGCAATACGCTATGCACCCAATTACTGGCGAGCGCGTGCCGACGGTCAACCGGGCTGACCGGGCTTATCGGCAGCGAACGAAAATCAAACCGGAACGGCAGAGATGTGCTCTCCCCAAGCCAAGGGCTCGTTAGTCATTAACGAGCCCTAAAATAGCTCCGCATCCTTCCGCCTCGTAAACGTCGATCCGTTCCAGTTGCGGAAGAACGCTCCGGCTTTGTTGACGGATATAACGCGCAATACTGGCGACATCGGTGTCGTCCATCCCGGAGATTTCGTACAAAGGATAATGATCGATCTGTTTGAACACGGGAGCGAACAATTCCTTTACGTCGCCGAAGTCGACCACCCAACCCCTATGCCGATCGAGTTCGGCATGCAGATGCAGGCGCAAGGTATAGGTATGGCCGTGTATGCGTCGCCGCGGATCGCCCGCGCCAGCGTATTTCAACCGCGCGGCACTGTCGAACGTCATGTCTTTCCATATCCGGTAATGAGTCCCGTCGAAATGCGCGCCGCTGCTTGCCGTTTCAAACACGGTCACCCGCGCCAGCGCCGGCAATTGCGGCTGGATGCGTTGCCATATCCAGCCCGACAGCACTTCGCTGGTAGGATTGTTCAAGCCGGGGAAATCGTTGAGGCAGGAAAAATCCAGCTGCTCGCGTATCGGCGCCCAGATCCTATCCAGCGTTTCATATCCGATACCGGCATCGTCCGCAGGCCGGTCAGCATGCAATACCACGCCGAAGCTGTGTCCGTGCATGCGTCCGCATTTATGCCCAGGCGGCACATTCGGCAACTGATGCGCCGTTTCCAGTTGATATCTTCGCCAGATCCGGATGCGACCGTCCCGCGTCAGCTCGACTCCCGCATCGCGCGCGCTTCGTATGCCTATGCTATCGATACCCGGCAATGCAAGCCGGTCGCGCAACCAGTAAGCGATATCTTCGTCTGCGACGTTCTTTAAGATCTGATTGAGAAAAGCATAATCGAGCGGTTCGATGGCCTGGGCAAGACGATCGCGCAAACTGGCGACCTCGCCGCCGCGATATTCCGCGCTGAACGATTGCGACGAAACGCGGATATTCGCCGTGAAACTATGCCCATGCAACGCGTTCGCCCTGTGCCCTTCGGGCAACCGGGATAACTGGCGGGCCGCTTCAAAACCGGCCGCCGCAGTAAAGAATAGTTGCTCCGACATGCTATAAAAACCCTTTGATATATTAAAGTAAACATCTTCGCATGGTAATTGCGGATGTTACAACATGCAAAAATCTGGATTACAGACAGGATTAACAGACCGGGGGGCCGTCGAACCGGATTAATCTTCACGCCCTGCGCAAAAACTCCGCATGTATGCGCCTATCCTGCGACAACTCGGGGTGAAACGTGGTCGCCATCAGCAATCCCTGACTCACCCATACCGGATCGTTTTCAAAACGCGCCAGCACCTCGACATCGGGCCCTGTCCGGATGATACGCGGAGCGCGGATAAATACCAATTCCAGCGGATCGCCGCCCAGCGTACTCTCTGTTTCCCTGATCGCGCTCTGCAACTGTCGTCCGTATGCGTTGCGCCGTATCCCGATATCGAGCGCGCCCAGGCAAGGCTGCGCCGGATTCTCAACTTCGGCAGCCAGCAGGATGGCGCCCGCGCAAGTTCCGAAACAAGGTTTATTGCGGGCAAAGGCACGCAGTTTCTCCCAAAAATTATCGCGTTGAAGAAAGTTCAGCATGGTGCCGGATTCGCCGCCTGGCAAAACCAGCGCCGAAATTCCCTCCAGCTCCTCGGCTTTGCGCACCAGCCGTACTTCCGCGCCCAGTTCTTGCAGGCAGCGGCTGTGCGCATCGTAATCGCCTTGCAATGCAAGTATGCCTATCGTCTTCATTAATGACCCGCTTACCAGCCGCGCGTTTGCAATAATTCCGTCTCGACGATGCTTGCTGCGGCAAGACCTTTCATCGCGCCGACCAGATCTTCGGAAATTTCCAGCAGTATCGCCGGATCCTCGTAGTGCGCGGTTGCCCGCACGATGGCCCGCGCGCGGCGTTCGGCTTCATCGGGTGCGCAAAAATTCATCGCGTCATTCATGAAGATAGCCGAACCGACGAATACTGATTCGGCTCCCAACTGTCGAAGCAACGCGGCATCTGCGGGGGTTGCGATGCCGCCGGCAGAAAAATTCGGTACCGGCAATTTACCGTTTCGAGCGACCATGCGCACCAGTTCGTACGGCGCTTGCAGTTCCTTGGCACGAGCATAAAGTTCGGCTTCGTCGAGCACCGTAAGCAGGCGCATTTCGCCGATGATAGCGCGCAAGTGTTTAACCGCATGCACGACGTCGCCGGTACCCGCTTCGCCCTTGGTGCGTATCATCGCCGCGCCTTCGGCGATGCGCCGCAGCGCCTCCCCAAGATTGCGCGCGCCGCACACGAATGGTGCCTGAAAGGCATGCTTGTCGACATGATGCGTCTCGTCGGCAGGCGTCAGCACTTCGGATTCGTCGATATAATCGACGCCAAGCTCCTGCAGAATTTGCGCCTCGGCAAAATGCCCGATGCGGCATTTTGCCATCACCGGTATAGAGACGGCGGCCATGATCTCGCGTATTTTTTTCGGCGAGGCCATGCGCGCGACGCCGCCTTCCGCCCGAATCTGCGCCGGCACGCGCTCCAGAGCCATGACGGCAATCGCTCCCGCTCGTTCTGCTATTTCCGCCTGCCGGGCATTCGTGACATCCATGATCACTCCGCCTTTGAGCATTTCCGCCAAGCCGGTTTTAAGACGCAGCAAATCGGACTGAATAGTTACTGGCATATTTTATGCTCCCAAAATTTGCATCAAAACAAAATTGTCATAAACCCGATTTAATATCTTAAAGCTAGACTTATTTCCTCCTGTTATCGCTGGAATTAAATATTTCTTGATTGCCATAAGCGCCCATTTTGCAAACCCTAAAAATAAAATTACAGTTTTTTTTAAATCCATTGTCATCAGCTTAATAAGCGAGTATCTTAACACTTGAAGATATTATTATCTTGTTATATTAGGATATCATCCAGGGAGCTAACATGAAAACAAATAGACACTACCGGCCATCGAAACAATATATTACGTCTCCATTCTGCGCCTTTGTCAAGTCGGCACTCTCGATCATGCGCTTAATCCGAAAATCAAACTTCGGCCGGCTAATTATAGGTGCCGCAGCGCTTTTATCGCTACTCTTGTCCGGCAATGCTCACGCCGTACCGGCTTTTGCCAGACAGACGGGCCAAAACTGCCTGGCGTGTCATGCCGGGGGCAATTTCCCCGAACTCACTCCTTACGGTCGTTTATTCAAA
>JAJYPZ010000233.1 GCA_021794855.1 Pseudomonadota bacterium
CTATGCCGGCAGGCGCAAGGCCGTTGGTGACGTCTTTATAAATCTGCCGTTTCGAGGCATCGCCTTCGAATGCGTCGCGAAAATTCTGGCGAAACAGCGCAATGCCTGCTTCGTCCAGCGGAAATTCGCGCGCGGGCAATAAACGGATTTCGTTTACCGGATAAATGCTACGTTGCGTATCGACATCGAAAGTACGGATAGTTTCAATTTCGTCGTCGAACAAATCGATCCGGTACGGTAATGCGCTGCCCATCGGGAACATATCCAGCAGGCCGCCGCGCACGCTGTATTCGCCCGGCGAAATGACCTGGCTGACCGCGGTATATCCCGCATCAGACATTTGCCGACGCAATGCGTCGACATCGAGTTTTTGTCCCTGCTTCAGAAAAAAGGTGTAGGCGCCCAGATAGGCAGCCGGCGCGAGACGATACAATGCCGTCGTAAGGGGTACGATGGCGATATCGCATTTGCTCGCTGAAATCTGATAAAGCGTTGCCAACCGTTCTGAAATCAGATCTTGATGCGGAGAAAAATGATCGTATGGCAGCGTTTCCCAGTCGGGCAGCAGATTGACCGTAAGTTCGGGTGAAAACCAGTGGATTTCTTCCAGTAACCGCTGCGCATCGAGGGCATTGGCGGTAAGTACGACAACGGGGGAAGAATCCGCCGCGAGTTCGCTGATGGCCAACGCATCGGCAGAGCCAGCAAGGTCGGTGATTTTGATGCGCTGACCGCGGGGAGGTAGAGTTTGATCGATGAGCATTAATACTTGAGAAGACGGTGAAACGTCCTATTTTAACTCAAATCCCCCGACGCAGGCGGTCCGGGGATTGGAAGTGACCATTGTGGGCAAGCACAGGCAGCTTGCCCTTGACTATCGGCGACAACTTATTTCGGGCATTCGGACTCATTGCTGGGTACTTTTCCGACCAGCAGGAGAAACTGTTCAAACGGTCCCATCACGCTCATGGCTTCCATTTTCGGACCCTCGAATTTCAAACGACCGAACATCATCGCTTTCATGGGGCCGTATTCGCCGGCACCCATGTCATGCCATTTGTTCGTGGTGGCATACATCAGATAGTCGACGCTCGGATCGAGATTGGGCGTTTCGATTTTGCCGCCGTAGGTACAGAATGCCTTGCCGTTTTTATCGGTGATGTGCAGTTCGACCTGAGGACTGTTTTCGCAATCGCTGCGGTAAAGATGGATGATTTTGTAGCCGCGGCCTTTATTGTTGGCTATCCATTTGCCGCCCAGGCCATCGGTCAAGGTAGGGTTTTTATTCCAGGCGTCGCACGCCTGGGTAGCCCATTCCGCTGACATTAAAGTCGGCGTGGCCGACGCTGTTCCGACGAAACCCGTTAATATCAGCGCGGATATCAAGCTTAGTGTTTTAATAGGCGTTTTCATACAGTGTCTCTCCATTGATAAGGTTAATCATTATTTTTTAACATAGGATCCGGCCAGCCTGCTCCGTCGGACACAGAAATAAACCGCACAGTAAGCCATGCGGTTTTATCAGTGTTATGAAGACAAGAGCAATTTGATCCTGCGTCTGCTACTTAGTATTTTTCCGGTGCGGACACCGAAAGCAAAAACTTACCTGCTTCGCTAGTCACTGTCAAACGATAAAATAAGAATTTTATATAAATCAAGTTGTTGTCATGATTTGCTGATAAGAGTCGGCAAATAATTTAAGCCCTTCCTGTTGTAGAGTGTCACCGACTTCGGTCAGGGAAATGCCCAGTTTTTCCAATGCCACATAATCATGCTGCGCTTGCTCGACATCGTTTTCTATCGTGACGGCAAGATGCCCATGATCGCGGAATGCGTTCAAGGTCGCGCCGGGGACGGTATTAATCGTTTCGGGGCCGATCAGATTGTCGAGGTATTTCACATCGGAAAAGGCCGGGTTTTTGGTGCCTGTACTGGCCCATAACAGATATTGCGGACGACATCCCTGTTGCGCGAGCTCGCTGAAACGATCGCCATGAAAAATCTGCTTGTAGCGCTGATAAGCAAGTTTTGCTAGCATCAATGCGCTACGGCCCTGTAATGCCAACGCTTCTTCAGTGCCGATTTTGGCCAGTCTGGCGTCGACCAGAGTATCGACGCGCGACAGGAATAAACTGGCTACCGCTTTGACGGAGGAACCGTGACCGCCCTGCGCCAGGAAATGCCGCAAGCCGCGCTCGTAGGCTTCGAAAATTCGGATGGTCTGGGGGATGGAAAACAGCAAGGTGATATTGATGGAAATGCCCGCGCCGATCAGCTGTTCGAAAGCGGCGACGCCCGCTGCCGTGGCCGGTATTTTAATCATGACGTTGGCTTTGTTGACGGCTTTATGCAAACGATGCGCCGCTTTTATCGTTCCTTCGGTATCGTTGGCGAGAAAAGGGGAAACTTCCAGACTTACGTAACCGTCATTGCCGGCGGTTTGCTCGAAAATCGGCATCAAAATATCGCAGGCAGCCTGAATGTCGGGGATTACCAGTGCCTCGTAACGGCCTTCGGCGTCGAGCGCTCCAGTTTTAAGCCGCTTCATGTCGTCCCGATAATAGGGACTGTCGGTCAGCGCTTTCTGAAAAATGGAAGGATTGGAAGTGACTCCGGAAATCCCGTCTTCTTCGATCAATCGGGCCAGTTCGCCTTCCCGGATCAGCGTGCGTGAAAGATTATCGAGCCAGATGGATTGGCCCAAGGCTTTAATGTCGCTTAGTTTACTCATGTTGTCTCCTTATGCCCATGAAAGAGTGTGATTCATGTTTATGGTAATCTGTATTCTGGAAGGCGGTAAGTATTTATTTCAGTAATGACGAAAAAGCCGCAAGCATATAACCTCATTGTGTTATTAAATTGCATTCCTTTACGGAAAATGATGCCGGCTTAACGAAATACTCATGCTGCCGGGATATACATATACAAAGTCATTGGTTCTCTCGCCGGCTTACGGTATTCTTCGAGTAAACACCGACGGAATATCTGTCGAATTTATGTACTATTGATAACAGGTTAATCCATGCCCGTCTATAAAACCTTGGAAGCGCTGGTCGGTAATACGCCCTTGGTCAGATTGAAACATCTGCCCGGTACAACCGGCAACACGATACTGCTCAAGCTGGAGGGCAATAATCCGGCCGGATCGGTAAAAGACCGTCCGGCGCTGAATATGATCGCCCGCGCCGAAGCGCGCGGCGATATACGCCCCGGCGATACCCTGATCGAAGCGACCAGCGGCAATACCGGCATTGCGCTGGCGATGGCTGCAACCGTACGCGGATATAAAATGATCCTGATCATGCCCGAACACATGAGCGTGGAAAGACGGCAGGTAATGGGCGC
>JAJYPZ010000234.1 GCA_021794855.1 Pseudomonadota bacterium
GCCGATGTCGGCCGCCATGCCGATCATCCGGTGCTGTGCGCGCGCTGCTACAGCAATCTGTACGCGACCGGGGAGCGCAGACGCCATGTTTAATCTCAAGCGCGGACTGGCCCTGGCCGCTTTGGTGATCGTACTCGATCAAATCAGCAAGTACCTCATCTCGCACGCTTTCGGCTACGGCGATACGCGGACCGTTACCGGCTTCTTCGATCTGGTCTGCGCGCACAATACCGGCGCGGCATTCAGCCTGTTTAACAATCAGCCGGGCTGGCAGCGCGAGTTTTTTATTGCCGTTTCCGGCATTGCGAGCCTGGTCATATTCATGCTCTTGCGCCGGGGCTACGGCAGCCCGTTAACCCGCTACGCACTCAGCCTGATCCTCGGCGGCGCGCTGGGCAATTTGATCGACCGCCTCAACCACGGCTACGTCGTCGATTTTTTGTCCTTCCATCTCGGCGCTTACGCATGGCCGGCCTTCAATATCGCCGATTCAGCTATCACAATCGGCGCGCTATTATTGTTATGGGACAACATGAAACAGAAAAAACATGACGCGCGTTCAAGCCAACGATAAGCTCACCCTGCATTTCGCCTTGCGGGAACACGGCAGCGGCAACGACATCGACAGCAGCTTCAACGGTCAGCCGCTGTCGCTGACACTCGGCGACGGCACGCTCGAACCGGCCCTGGAATACTGGCTGCTCGGCCTCGTCCCGCATTCCCGCCAGGTCTTCATCCTCGAACCCGCGCAAGCATTCGGCGATCACGAACCGCTGGCGGTAGTCAACCTGCCGCAGGAACGGTTTTGCGTAGAGCCGCCCGAACTGGGGCAACTGGTCGAATTCACCTTGGAAGACGGCAGGCAGTTGACCGGCATCGTTACCGCCATCGAAACAGAAACCGTCACCGTAGATTTTAATCACATCCTTGCCGGAAAAAAGATAGAATTCGAGGTTGAAATCCTTAGCATCAACGACGACATTCCGTCCGCCATACCGGGAATCTTATGAACACACAGATAATACTTGCCAATCCCCGCGGCTTTTGTGCCGGGGTAGATCGCGCCATAGGCATTGTGGAACGCGCGCTGGAGCGTTTTGGCGCGCCTATTTATGTACGCCATGAAGTCGTCCATAACAAATTCGTCGTGGAAAACCTTAAATCCAAAGGCGCGATATTTATCGAAGACCTGAGCGACGTCCCCCCCGGCAATACGCTGATATACAGCGCTCACGGCGTTTCGCTGGCGGTACGCCATGAAGCCGAAGCGCGCGGCCTGACGGTATTCGATGCGACATGCCCATTGGTCACCAAAGTTCATCTCGAAGTCGCCCGCATGCGCGACAAAGGCATGGAAATCATCATGATCGGTCATAAAGGCCATCCCGAAGTTGAAGGTACGATGGGACAAAGCAACGGCGGCATGTATCTGGTGGAAACCGCCGAGGACGTCATGAATCTGGAAGTGAAAAACGAATCGAAACTGGCTTTTGTTACGCAGACGACGTTATCGGTCGACGATGCCGCACGCGTGATCGAGGCACTGAAAATCCGCTTTCCGGAGATTGTCGGGCCAAAAAAAGATGACATTTGCTATGCCACGCAAAACCGTCAGGACGCCGTCAAATCACTGGCTCAGCAATGCGATGTCGTGATTGTCGTCGGTTCGCCGAACAGCTCGAATTCCAACCGCTTGCGCGAAGTCGCGGAAAATCTGGGTATTGCTTCCTATATGGTAGACAACGCCACCCAACTGGAAGCGGGCTGGCTGCGGGGCAAATCGCGCATCGGCGTTACGGCCGGCGCCTCCGCTCCGGAAGTGCTGGTACAGGCCGTCATCGACCAGCTTAAATTATTTGGCGCGGACGAGGTGAACGAATTAACAGGAATTACGGAAAACGTGACCTTCCCCATTCCAAAAATTCTGGCCGACTAATAAACTATGAGCCGAGATACATATTAATTGAATCATGTTTTTTGAGACCTTTGCACGCTGTAGCGAGCGCCGCTCAGATGAGCCGAAAAAGGGCAAGAAACCGGAGTACAAGTCGTATATGAGGATTAAGCCATTTTTAATGAAATATGAGCAAGCGCAGTAATCGTGCAACGGTCTCTTATTGAATAAAAAATGCCGGCTTTACACCGGCACTAAGACTAACCCTCTCGCACCGATTCTCATTTCACAATCTGCAATCGGGCACGCTTTGATTTGGGCGGCGTCGGATCATCGTCCGGCGGAACGGTATCGGACGCTGCCGTCGCATCGTCCGAGGTAGGCGTAACTTCAAAACCCAGACCTTCCCCGTTTTCTCGGGCGAATATTCCGGCCACAGCACCGATCGGCACTTCTATCTGCCTCGAAACCCCGTTGAATCGGGCCGCAAACCGGATCCATACATTATCCATCTGCATTCCGTGCGTAGCGCTGGGCGACAGATTAAGGACGATTTTACCTTCCTTGACGTACTCCATCGGAACGCGCGTAAATTTATCGACGACCACGGAAAGATGAGGGGTATATCCATTATCGATACACCACTCAAATATAGCCCGTATCAAATATGGTTTGGTAGAGGTTTCAGCCATATCGAAGTACGATTATTTCCGCATTGCTTTTTCGTTCGGCGTCAAGGCATCGATAAATGCCGTGCGACTGAATAAACGTTCCGCATATTTGAGGAGATTGACAGCCTGTTTGGGCAACTGGATATCGTAATGCTCCAGTCGCCACAACAATGGGGCTATCGTCACGTCCAGCATGGAAAAATCGTCGTTCAGCATATATTTCTGCTTGGCGAATATCGGCGCGATCTGGGTCAGATGATCGCGAACGATGACTCGCGCCTTATCCGCCACATTTTTGCTGCCTTGTTCGATTGCGTTGACATGACTGAACAGGTCCTGCTCGAAGGTAAACAGAAACAATCGCGCACGAGCGCGCATGACGGGATCTGCCGGCATCAACTGCGGATGCGGAAAACGCTCGTCGATATATTCGTTGATAATATTGGCTTCGTATAAAACCAGATCGCGCTCGATCAATACCGGAACGCGATTATAGGGGTTCATTAATGCCAGGTCTTCGGGTTTATTTTGCAGATCCACATCGATCACTTCAAAATCCATCCCTTTTTCGAACAGGACGATACGGCAGCGTTGGCTGTATGGGCAAGTATTGCCGGAATACAACGTCATCATAATGAATACCCTAAAATAATAGGCCGGCGGGTACTCCGTCGGCCGTAAAAAATATCCCCTAAGCCTTATTCAA
>JAJYPZ010000235.1 GCA_021794855.1 Pseudomonadota bacterium
AAGCAGTACCAGATCATGTATCATTTCAGCAGAAAGATCGGTATGCTCGCGCATCTGAAACGCTACGTTATCGAATACCGACATATCGGTAAACAAGGCGCCGAACTGAAACAACATCCCCATTTTGCGCCGCATTTGATACAGTTCGCCCAGCTTCAGCTGATGCATAATCTTGCCGTCAACGCGGACTTCCCCCTGATTCGGCCTCAACTGGCCGCCGATCAAACGTAATAGCGTGGTTTTACCGCTGCCGCTGCCGCCCATGATAGCAATTACCTTGCCACGCGGCATCGTCAGATTTATCCCTTTTAATATCGGGCGTTCGCGATAGGCAAAAGAGACATCGCGGATTTCTATCAAATTATCGGTCGGCACATCAGACTTTAAGGCTGTAAACATGACTATTCTAACCGTATACCTCGCCGACAACAAATATATCCGATCTGACTTGTGCAACGCATTTACTAAAATCCCGTTTGGCATTTCAGGAGCTTGGTGTCATGATTGATGGCGCGACCAAAATATTCTGACTATTATGCAATTTGATCTTTTTTACGAAATCTCACAGCCACCTCAACTGCCTCGGAGCGAAGCGCTAGCATACAGTCAGACTCTGACAGAAATTGCTCTGGCCGACCGACTCGGTTTCGGCTGCGCATGGATGGTCGAACATCATTTCATGCGCGCCTATTCGCATTCTTCGAAACCCGATCTGGTGCTGGCGGCAGCCAGCCAGCTGACCGAAAAAATCCGCCTGGGCCTGGCGGTAACGCCTTTGCCTTATCATCATCCGGTGCACGTCGCCGAACGCATTGCAACCCTGGATATCCTGTCGCAAGGCAGGCTGGAATTCGGTCTGGGCCGCGGTTTTTCACCGCAGGAATTTCAGGCGTTCGGCGTAGACATGAGTCAAAGCCGAACTTTAACTGCGGAATCTCTCGCTATTTTACGCCTGGCGTTCGCGCGCCGGCCGGTGAGTTTCCGCGGCCAGCATTTCCAACTCGACGAATTGGACATCGTGCCGTCACCGGTGCAAATGCCGTACCCTCCGTTATGGACCGCCGCGGTCAGTCCCGATACCTTCGTCTGGGCCGCGCAGGAACAACTCGGCATGCTGGCGGGGCCATTCAAACCCTGGCTCATGATCAAGCAGGATATCCGCCATTATCTTGAAGCCTGGCGAACCACCGCGCCGCCGCGCATCGGCATGACCGTCGGTATTTTATGCCTGCCGGACGGCAAACGGGCGCGAGCGTTGGCGAAAGAAGCGCTGGTATGGTTTTATCGGCAATTATTCGCGACCACCCTGCCGGTACTGGAACGTTTATACCCCAGTTACGAACATTTCCACGAGCTCGGCAAATTCCGTAATTTGCTCAAACTGGGCATCAATCTGAAATTGCTGGAAACATTCGGCATGGCCGTCGTCGGCACACCGGCCGAATGCATAGACGCGCTGCAAAAATACCGCGACGCCGGCGTCACGCACTTGCTCTGCGCGGTCGGCGCGGGGGCGGTCGATAGCAAAATCGTGCAGGAATCCCTTCATTGCATCGCCGAGGAAGTCATGCCGGCGTTGCGCGACTAAGGACGAATCCCAATGCGCATTGTCGTCACCGGCAGCAACAGCCATCTGGCACAGGCATTACTGCCGCTGTTATGCGCTGCCCCCGGCATCGAGCGGATAACCGGCATCGATATTCACCCTACCCGATTCAGGCACGACAAATTCCAGGCGATACAAGCCGATTTAAGAGACGCCGATTTGATGCACCTTCTCAACGGACACGATGCGCTGATTCATCTGGCGTTTGTCGTATTGCGCGGCAAGATTTCCCTGTCCGTGATGCGCGCTATCAATCTCGACGCTTCGATGCGCTTGTTCGACGCCGCAGCCGTATCGGGAATCGCCCGGATCATCCATCTCTCCAGCGCTTCCGTTTACGGCAACGGCACGAATCTGACCGAAAGCGCCGCGTTCGATCCGCTACCGGGATTCGTCTATGCGGAACATAAAGCCGCGCTGGAAATCTGGCTCGCGGCGCATCATCCGCAGGTAATCTGCCTGCGCCCGCATATCATACTCGGCCCGCAAGCGCAGCCCTTGCTGATCAATATCCTGCGCATGCCGTTTTACATAAAACTGCCCGACCCGCAACCGCTGTTGCAATGCATACACGAAAACGATGTCGCGCGCGCGATCGTACTCGCCCTTAAAGACGCTGCGGCAGGCGCTTACAATCTCGCGGCAGACCCGAGTTTCAGCCTGCGCGCAGCGATCCGGCGACGCCACCGTTACGCTATAGCGTTACCTTTCCCTCTGGCCCGTGCAAGTCTGGATCTGGCTTGCAAAATTACCGGCGTCGGCGGCGAAGCCGGTTGGATAGACGGCGCGCACCGCGACCTGACTCTCGATTGCGGCAAAGCCGGGCGCGAACTGGGATGGCGTGCTGAGATCGATACGGAAGAGATGCTAATGCCTGCTTAAATGGAAGGCTAGCCCCCAATAGAACTTGCATTAATAAATGAATTGTGCATACAATTGTACGCATGGATATTGAATTCGACTCTGCAAAAGCGCTGCTCAATCCGCTTAATCATGATGGAGTGACATTTAATGAAGCCAAGCCCGTCCTGCTGGATCCTTATGCGTTAACACACGAAGATGCCGATGCCCAAAACGAAGCGCGGTTCGTAACGTTAGGTATGGGAGGCAAAGGACGCATTTTGGTCGTAGTATGGGCGCAACGCGGCGAAAATTTGCGCCTGATTTCCGCCTGGAAAGCAAACCAATCGCAAAGGAGGCATTATGAACAACAATTCTGATTCCCTGTTCGAACAATACGGCGCTATGGATTTTACCGAAGCCAAACCGGTAAGCGAGATTCCCTTGCTTGCCAAGCTGCAAGCTGCACACGGCGGTAAATCCCGCATTACCATGCGTATAGATAATACAACTTTAGCTATGTTCAAAGCGCGGGCCGAAATATCAGGCGGTAACTATCAAACCTTGATAAATGAGGCACTCCGCCAATTCGCCCAGGGCCAAACACTGGCTGATGTGATCAAAGATACGATCCGGGAGGAATTGAAACATGTCTGAGCATTGTATCGGTAAATCAATCTCAATTTAGCCATTCATTTTTTATTGCATTTTAAAAAATGAATGGTGTCAATCCAGGAAAGTATTTTATTTTCGATAACCAATCTGATATTTCCAGGATCACCAAACCCGTATCGCCAAAACCGCCCCAATTTGCAAACCTA
>JAJYPZ010000236.1 GCA_021794855.1 Pseudomonadota bacterium
CGACCGCTGACAGTATCGCGTTGACGCGATGCAGATAAGTGTGATCGGCGATGACGCGTTTATAGCCGGCGGTACCAATGGATAAGGCAAAAGCCGGGTCGCCTGACAGGCGCTCGTGATAGTCGTTCAATTCATCCAGCGAACGATAGACCAGTATCTCTTTACCGGCCTCGAAGCATAGGTCGATATCCGACAGGGCATCGTTCAATACCGGCGTCATGCAACCGTAGGGTTCAAAGCTGCGCTGATTGAGGCCGTGCACGACATTTTTTTCATTTTTAACGTTCAGCACCGCCCGGCAGCTCGCATAAATATGCGGCAGTTTGTCATACGGCAGGCGATAGGCGTGAATGTCGTGAGGGGTATTTTTTAATTGCGACCAGCCTTTGCCATACAAGGTAACTGGTTTTTTAATCTGGCTTATGAGCTTGCCGCGGCCTGGACTGTTATTGGCGACGTAAACGATCCGATTGGCACGAATCTGATGGGCTGGCCGAAAAAAATTCGGGTTGACGGCCAGCGGCAAATAACCGACGGGTACTTGATATCCGAAACTGTGTATATCCTGAATAAATACGGTATCGGTACAAAATACCCAATCGACGTAATTGGAAAAAATACTTTCTTCCGCGTTCAGCTTATCACCTATCCATGCCACTTTTTTCGCCTGCGGACAGATTTCGTTGCTGAGTGCGAATATCTGCTCGGGCATGCGCAAGGCCGCGATGACGACAAAAACGATCAGGTCAGGCTGACAGTGTTTGAGTTTTTTTTCCAGACTGGCGAGTATCGCGGTCGATTTATCGGAATAGAGACGGTCGGATAATTTGAAATAAAGGGATTGCGCCGCCGTTGTGCCGTTCATGGCGAAATAATCCGTATGACATCCCGCTTCGGTAAAGGCTGCGCCCACATTTTCCGTCCAATGGATAATACTGTGAAATTTACCGACTACCAGTACTTTAAGCATGCGGATTCCTGATTGACAACGTACTGCGTTTTCCCGTTTTCCCACGTATTGCGTCGACCAAGCCGTGAAAAACCGCAAGCAATTTGGCGGCTTTATTCCGTTCGTAGAAAACAATCCGCTTGATTGATTTCAGGCTGGCCAGGCCGCCCATGACAGCCCAGCTGCCCCATCGATGGTTGCCGGCTTCGCGTAGCATTATCGTATAATTCCTCGTTATGTAATAACGCCGGTCGGGAACATGATTGCTGGTCCATTTTTGCATTCCAGCAATAGTATGCCGGGTCGATGCACCTATCGCGTGCAGCATCAGTTCCGCCGTCGTTCGTATGATTTTGAACCCCGCACGGCGGGCGCGCAGGCAATATTCGGTATCGACGAAATCAATAAAAAAATCTTCCCGGAAAGGGCCAACGGCCTGAAATACCGGAATGGAGATCAAGGATCCTGAAGTAATGACCCAGTCGACTTCCTGCCAGGAAAACACAGGCGGCGGGTCCATGACGGTATCGGACCGCGGGCGGTGACGGTCGTGAAAATGCGTACCGATAACCGCAAGTCGCGTTTTTTCGGGATAATCGCTGTAAACGGTATTGAGATTGGCCAGCAACTGCGGATAGACCGACGTATCCTGGTCCAGCAGTAATGCCCAGGCATAACCCGATTGGGCTGCTACGCGTACCCCAGTGTTCAGTGCTTGCGCTATGCCGAAATTGGCGGCATTACGAACAAGGATCAGTTTCTCGTACTGCTTGAGCGTTTCAAAAACAGCATGACAGCTGTCTCCGCTGGCATTGTCCACGACTATGATAGCATCAACTTGAGGGTGTATCGCAGCCACCCGGTCAGGGAAACCGGCGTCAGGCCGGTAGCTGACGATTACCGCACACACAGATGTCGGGCCAGGCGCGGATGCATTTATCATTGGCATTACGATTCCAGTAATTCCCGATAAATCGCAGCGGTACGCAATTGCATGTCGGCCAAAGTAAATAAAGTATTCTTTGCGACCGTTTGCGGTACGGAAAGACAGCTGATCACTGTTTTCTCCAGCGCATCCATATCCCTGGGTGCGACCAATCCTGCCGGATAAAGCGCACGCAATACTTCGCCTACGCCACCGTGACCGTAACCCGCGACAGGGATGCCCAGACTTAATGCTTCCGGCACGATCCGTCCGAACGCTTCCGGTGATTGCGACAGTGACAATACCAGATTTGAGACGGACATTATTTCCTTCAAATCAGATCGATGCCCGATTATGTCGATATCCTGCATTAAGTTGAGAGTGCGTATTTCGGCGTCCAGTTCCTGTTTGTAATAGCGTTTGCGGGGATCGACTTCTCCGACCATCAAGCCATGAACCGGCAATCCGGACCGCTTTAAGCGTGCAATCAACCGGATAAAATCGTTTTGTCCTTTCCAGCGCGTGATTCGACCAGGCAAGACCAGCAGGAGCTTATGGGCGAATTGCGGATAGGATTGTTGCCATTGCGATAACCAGGTTTCTGTCGGGCGATAACCATACGGAAATTCGATCGGATCGACTCCGCGATGCACCAGCCTGATGTGATCAGGCGCTACCTGGGGATAATTCGCCAGAATATACGCGCGTATCGTTTCCGATACGGCGATGACACGTTCGCCCTTCGTCATTACCGCACTATAGCGGTTGACGCTGTATGCGCCGTGTACGCTCGTAATCAGCCGGGGACGTGTTTGCGGATCCATGCCCCGCCACGCCAGATAGCCTATCCAGGCCGGCATTCGCGAGCGTAAGTGGAGAATATCGACACGCTGTTCGATTAAAAAGCGTCGCAGGTGCGGGATCAGTAGAAAAGTGGACAAAGATTTTTTCCCCACCGGCCAATTAATATGCCTGGAACCCTCCTGTATCAATTGCTGCTCCATACGGCCGCCTGCCGACATGACCAGCGAACGGTGTCCTTGCTCGATCAGATGCCGGGCGATTTCCACTGTGCCCCGTTCCACACCGCCTGCATGTAAGGCGGGCAGCATTTGCAGTACCGTATAAGGGCGATCAGATTTCACTAGGGTCCCTGAGAGCTTAGATGTGGCTGAAGGACGGCGCTGCAGTATAAAACCGCTTACAGCAAGCCGGTGTTGCGGGCATTCCGTTCACGCTCCAGCAGCATAATATAGCGTTGCACCATTGTCACCATGCTTGGCGGCAGGCCGATAAATTGGCAGCCGATGCGCCGGTTATTTTTACCGGGCGCCAGTACAAGGTCCTGCCAATTGCGTATCTGCAGGTTAACCTGCAAGGTGCCGATGTCGGC
>JAJYPZ010000237.1 GCA_021794855.1 Pseudomonadota bacterium
ATCTCGCCATCTCCGGGGCGGCCGCCGCTTACGGGCTGTATTATGCCCCCGATCCGTCGTCGCAGATTGCGTGTTCGATAGGCGGTAACGTAGCGGAAAATTCCGGCGGGGTGCATTGCCTCAAATACGGTTTGACGGTACACAACGTGCTCGGCGTGCGGGCGGTGACGATAGACGGCGAAATACTGGAGCTGGGCGGCGATTGTCTCGACAGCCCCGGCTACGATTTGCTGGCGCTGCTGCACGGTTCGGAAGGCATGCTGGCGGTCATTACCGAAATCACGGTAAAGCTGCTGCCCAAACCGGAACACGCGCAAGTGATCCTGGCGGCGTTCGATTCGGTCGAAACGGCGGGCGCGGCGGTGGGCGCCATTATTGCCGGCGGTATTTTGCCGGCGGGGCTGGAAATGATGGACCGGCCGGCGATACACGCTGCCGAAGCGTTTATCCACGCCAATTACCCGCTCGATGCGGCGGCGATCCTGCTGGTCGAAGTCGACGGCACGACGGAAGAAGTGGCCGAAGACCTGCGCTGCATACACGATATATTGGCCGCTAACGGCGCGACTTCGGCGCGTACCGCCGAGGACGACGCCGAACGCCTGCGCTTCTGGGCCGGACGTAAGAATGCGTTTCCGGCGGTAGGGCGTTTGTCGCCGGATTATTATTGCATGGACGGCACGATTCCGCGTCGCGCTTTGCCGGCAGTTTTGAACGGGATCGAAGCGCTGTCCGCGGAGTACGGTTTGCGCGTCGCCAACGTGTTTCATGCCGGCGACGGCAATCTGCACCCATTGATCCTTTACGATGCCAATATACCCGGAGAATTGCATAAAACCGAACAATTGGGCGCTCGCATCCTCGAATTATGCGTGCAGTACGGCGGCACCATTACCGGCGAACACGGGGTCGGAATGGAAAAAATAGACCAGATGTGCGTACAGTTTCGAGCGCTGGAACTGGCGTCGTTTCACGGCGTAAAGGCGGCGTTCGATCCGGCCGGTTTGCTCAATCCCGGTAAAGCGGTGCCGACGTTGCAGCGCTGCGCCGAACTGGGGGCAATGCATGTGCACGCCGGTCAGCTCAGCCATCCGCATTTGCCGAGGTTCTGATGCAAACTCTGGTCGATCAGGTGAAGGACGCTTATGGCGAGCGGAGAATTTTGCAAATCTGCGGCGGCGGCAGCAAAGACTGGTACGGCAATCCCGCGCAAGGATCGGTCATCGACGTTTCGGGACACCGCGGCATCGTCGAATACGAACCCGCCGAGCTGGTATTGACCGCTAAAGCGGGGACGACGCTGGAGGAAATCGAAACGGTGCTTGCCGCTAATAATCAGATGCTGAGTTTCGAGCCGCCGCATTACGGCGACAGCGCCACCCTGGGCGGCACGCTCGCCTGCGGCATGTCGGGAGCGCGCCGGCCCTATAGCGGCAGCGCCCGCGATGCCGTGCTGGGCGTACAAATTATTGACGGCCGCGGCGACCTGCTCAATTTCGGCGGCAAGGTCATCAAAAATGTGGCCGGCTACGATATCTCGCGCCTGACGGTCGGCGCGCTGGGTACGCTGGGGGTTATTTTGCAGGCGTCGGTCAAAGTGGTGCCGCGACCGGCGACGACCGTCACCTTGCAATACGAACTCGACCAGGCCGCGAGCATAGTGCGGATGAACGAATGGGCTGGCCGACCGCTGCCGCTCACTGCTGCGGCGTGGATAGACGGCACGCTGCGCTTGCGGCTGGAAGGCAGCGCGGCGGCGGTGCATGCCGCGCAAGCCAGACTGGGCGGTGAAATTCTGGCTCATGGGGATGCGTTCTGGCTGGCGGCGCGCGAACAGACTGCGCCTTTTTTTGCCGACGAGACGCCGCTGTGGCGCTTATCGGTTCCGCCGACTGCGCCGCCGCTGGACTTGCCGGGTAAACAGGCCGTGACCTGGGGCGGGGCGCAACGCTGGCTTAAATCGGCAGCGCCGGCGGAATCGATATTTGCCGCTGCCGCTGGACTACGCGGCCACGCCGCGCTGTATCGCGGAGCACGACCGCCAGCTGGCGTATTCCAGGCCTTGCCGGCCGCTGTCATGGCGCTGCACCGCCGGCTGAAAACGCAATTCGATCCGCACGGCATTTTAAACCGCGGCCGACTCTATCCGGAGTTTTAAGCATGCAAACTCATCTTGCCGATTTTATACGCGATAGCGACGCGGGCGCGGAAGCGGAAAAAATCCTCCGCAGTTGCGTGCATTGCGGTTTTTGCCTGGCGACGTGTCCGACCTATCAACTGTTAGGCGACGAGCTCGACTCGCCGCGCGGACGGATTTTTCTGATCAAGCAATATCTGGAGAGCGGCGTAGCGACAGCCAAAACGCAGTTGCACCTCGACCGTTGCCTGACCTGCCGTAACTGTGAAACGACCTGTCCTTCGGGAGTCCAATACGCGCGTTTGCTCGATATCGGCAGAGACTTGATAGAACGTCAGGTTCCGCGCAGTGCGGCGGCCAATCTGCAACGCTATTTGCTGCGTCGGGTGTTGCCGAACAAGCCCTTGTTTACCGGTCTCGCAGCGCTGGGCCGGGCCGCAAGACCGATGTTGGGCGCGAAACTGCAGGCGAAACTGCCCGTCGCGCAAGTTTCTTCCGCTGTTCCCGCGCCGCGCCATAGCCGCCGCATGCTGTTGCTCGAAGGCTGCGTCCAGCCGGCGCTGGCGCCGAATATCAACGCAGCGGCCGCGCGCCTGCTGGACCGCATCGGCATCTCGCTGATCGTTGCAGATAAAGCGGGCTGTTGCGGAGCGGTGAGCTATCATCTGAACGCGCAGGACGAAGGTCTCGATTACATGCGCCGCAATATCGACGCCTGGTGGCCGCATGTCGAAGCCGGCGCCGAAGCGGTGGTGATGACGGCTTCGGGATGCGGCGTTACGGTGAAAGAATACGGTCATTATTTGCGGCATGATACGGTGTATGCCGCAAAGGCGGCGCGGATTTCGGCATTGACGCGCGATCTGAGCGAAATCGTGCTGGCGGAAGCACAGGCACATCTGCCGGCCACCGTTGCGCCGGATACGGGTTCGGTCAGAGTGGCTTTTCATGCCCCGTGTACCTTGCAGCATGGGCAAAAAATCGTCGGCGTAGCGGAAACATTGCTGCGCAGGGCGGGATTTACCGTATTGCCGGTGGCCGAATCGCATTTATGTTGCGGTTCCGCCGGCACCTACTCGATTTTGCAAGCGGAATTGGCTACTCAGCTGCGCGACCG
>JAJYPZ010000238.1 GCA_021794855.1 Pseudomonadota bacterium
CGACCTGTTGCGAAAAGTGCTGCCCGATACCGCGCGACGGTTCGGTCGCGCCATCGTCATGCCCAACCTTAAACCGCCGGTCCGGACTACGCGCGATGCCGCAGCGTATCGCGAGCGCATACTCGCTGCGTTACCTGCCGGCATGCAATTTGAACCCCTGATGACGCTGTACCTCACCGACAACACCGATCCCGCCGAAATCGGCCGCGCCAAGCGCAGCGGCATCGTGCATGCGGTAAAATATTATCCCGCCGGCGCTACGACGCACTCCGATCTGGGCGTAACCGAACTGCGCAAAGCGTATCCGGTAATTGCGGAAATGGAAAAACAGGGCCTGCCGCTTTTGCTGCATGGCGAAGTCACCGATCCGGATGTGGATATTTTCGACCGCGAACGCGTTTTTATCGAACGCCATCTCATCCCGCTGGCGCAGACCTTCCCCGCATTGAAGATCGTACTGGAGCACATCACTACCGCCGACGCGGCAGCCTATGTCGGAACAGCCGCCCCTACGATTGCGGCGACCATTACCGCGCATCATCTGCTCTACAATCGCAACGCGATGTTCCAGGGCGGCATCCGTCCGCACTATTACTGCCTGCCGATACTGAAACGGGAAAGGCACCGGCTGGCTTTAGTCGCCGCAGCCACCAGCGGCAATCCGAAATTTTTCCTCGGCACCGATAGCGCCCCACACCCGCAAAACGCCAAACAATCCAGTTGCGGCTGCGCCGGCATCTATACCGCTCACGCCGCTATCGAGCTGTATGCTACCGCGTTTGACGCGGCAGGCGCGCTCGGTATGCTCGAAGGCTTTGCCAGCCATTACGGCGCAGACTTTTACGGCCTGCCGCGTAATACCGGCAAGATACAACTGGTACGACAACGCTGGATCGCGCCAGACCGGATCGAACTGGACAACGATGGCCTCGTTCCGCTCGGTGCCGGTGAATCAATAGCCTGGAAAATAGAATAAACCCATAGGTTTCGGGCACGGTAACGATACGCCTCTGGATACCGGCCCCACCCACCACAGCCAGGACGCAAATACACGCAGCGTTGCGCGCGGGTATAACTTGCCCTTGCAGAAACCGGGACCCCGGGTTCAATCAGATGCATCAAGACATTGATGGGCTAAGGTATTTTACAATCCAATAAAGGATTATAATCATCGACCATAACATAACAAACATCCAAAATGGAATTAGTTCAAGAACAGTTATCCATCTGTAAAGCTCTCCTGACGGCGACTACCAGCCTTGCCCAGGGCAAGACCCCTGAAGAGGTATTGAGAGCGGCTTGCGATGCTCTAGTTGCTTCGTCCGAGCGGGTTTGCCTCGCCTGGACGTATCTGGGCAACCCGGATTCCGAAACGATCCGACCCTCGTATGCCGCCGGTTGGGCTGCCGAATATGCGCGTGACTTGATAATCGACCTTAGTCCCGAAGCTGTAAAAGGCCCCGCACGGCGCTCTCTGGCCCGGAACGAGCCGGTTCTGGTTCAACTGAATTCGGACGCCAGCTTCGGAATCTGGCGGGAAAAAGCGAAACGATACGGGCTGGAAGAAGCGCTGACATTACCGATCGGCGACATAAAACATCCTTTCCGAGGTCTGATTGTGATCCTTGTCGATGCCCAGGGTTACTTCGAGCAACTCGGGATGCAACCCTTTCTTGCATTTACGCAGCTGGCTTCCGTAGCTCTCGACCAGGCACGATTGAAAATGACGCTGGAAAATATAGCCTCAGTCGATCCTTTAACCGACCTGCTCAATCGTCGTGCAATGGAAGAGGTGATAAGTCGGGTACACGGCCACGGCAAAAGGACTGCGCAACCCTACAGCCTGATTCTGCTCGATCTGGACCGATTTAAAATGCTAAACGATAATTACGGGCATGATATCGGCGACAAAATTCTGCTCGGAATCAGCGTGCTTGCAAAACGGACGTTACGGACCAGCGACTGGTTGTGCCGGTGGGGCGGCGAGGAATTTCTGGCCATCCTGCCGGACACCGACGAAAACGGTGCGCTAAAATTCGGTGAACGGCTAAGGGATGCCATCGAAAACTTCTCCATTCAATTCAATACCCAAAAAATCTCCACTTCCGCAAGTATAGGCGTAGCAAGTTATCCGCGTGACGGAGACACGCCGGATTTTTTGATGAAAGCAGCCGACGCGGCACTGTACGAAGCTAAAAAAACCGGGCGAAATCGTGTAGTACCGGCCAGGAATAAACGGAAAATCTATTCCATTGCCGCGAAGCTCAATGGGGCCATTGAAGACAACCGGCTTGTTCCTGCCTATCAACCTATCATCGACCTCCAAACCAGACAACCGGTTGCCGAAGAAGCCCTGGCCAGATTAATCGATGAATCAGGCACTGTGATTGCAGCTGCCGACTTTATTCTGGCTGCAATGGAATTACAGCTCACTCATCTGGTCGATTATCAGATCATCAAACAAACGATGGCTCGATGCGCATCGAATATTGCCGATGGCGGCCGAAACCTGGCGCATTTCGTAAACATTTCGGCGGATCTTTTGCAGCATCAAGACTTGATTCAGGCCTTGTTTGCGGAAGCCCAGGCCGCGTGCATTTCGTGCGGCCTGGACATAGGCACCGTCAAGCCCTTGGTACTGGAAATCACCGAAAGACAATTGCTCGGCGATGCCGATGCCGTCAAAGCCAAACTCGCGCCATTTATTGATTACGGCATGCGCTTGGCCATAGACGATTTCGGCAGCGGATATTCTTCTTTTCAATATCTGGCCGACCTGCCGGTCTCGTTTTTGAAAATCGAAGGCAGCCTCATAAAACAGGTCAAAAACTCGCGTATCCGGATGATAATCAAACGGATCAGCGACATCGCCAAAGATCTCGAATTAATTTCCATCGCCGAATTCGTCGAAGATGCCGAAACGGCCGATATCTTGTACGAGCTGGGCATCGACTGGGCACAAGGTTATTATTTCGGACGCCCTGCCCTGGCCAAACAAGTATACCCGTAGACTGCAGCGCGACATCTTCGTGATACCACTAACAGATTTCTGTTATAAATTTATTTGAGAGCTGCGCAACCCGACAGATTTTGTACGCACAGGTCAATGTCCCGCGGCGTGCATCTTCGCCAGCCCGGCGTCAATCGCATTATCCAGATAGCCGCCGTAATAATCCTCCGAATCGACGCCCACTATCGGATCGGACGCCTGTTTGCCATCAGGAGTAAACACGATAATGGTCGGAGT
>JAJYPZ010000239.1 GCA_021794855.1 Pseudomonadota bacterium
GATAAGACATTGCAGGATTACCCGATTCACCGCAGGACGGGAATTGCTGCTCGTCTGCCGGAAGTCCAGCAGACGTAAGGGTTAAATCAAGCTCGGGTATGTGCGGGATACCTACTTCCCCGAATACCTGCTCCGACGGTACACTATTTTTTTTACCGAGAAAAATAGCCATGTTATCCCTATATCCCTATAAAATTTATAGTTAATGCGGCCTCGCTATTCTTGATTTTTATGTTGCTTAAATAGCCTCCGGTATCGGGTATTTTTAAAATGAAATCCGATAAATCGTTTAAATTGTTAAAATTTACTTTCAACAAGAAACCTATGCGTTTAATCGTCTCGTTAGTCATCGGCAACGATTTTTCGACTGCGGCCAATCGCACATCGCCTTGGGCCGCACTATTTATCGTCAAGGTGCCGACAATCAAATGGCAAGCAATGGCCCACTGATAAAGCGCCACTCCGCCCTGCGCCAATTCAAGTCTCAAATCATCGGCATGTCCCCTGCCGACCGGAATGGTCGCAAATACCATTTTCTGAATGGTGCGCGCGTTTTCCATCCGTGCCTTGGTTACTGACAGCTTGCGACGAGCATCGACGAGTTTGTGCTGCCAGCCCTGACTGATCAAAGCGATCTTGGTCGCAGCACCCAAAAGCACGATGGCCACCAATATCAGCCAGGTATTTTTATTTAATTTCATCGTCGTCACCGAATACTTGCAAAGGGCTACTTACGGGGACGCAGTCATAAACCGCCTTGATCGCATTCATTGCCCGGGCTATCGTAAATCCTGTAAATTTGCAGGTTTCTGGAAGATATTTTTTTTGTACCATCTGAACAATTTGCGCGTTGGAAACAACCGAATTTTTTTCGCGTAAAGGCAATACCACCATGTGATGTTCACGATCCCGAATAGCACTGCTTTCGACTGTCGCTCCTTTTTCCCATAATTCGGTAGCATGCTGTATGAACAATGGATAATTTACGGCTAAGGCCGACGTTAAGGCGGCAGGGTTAGAACGGATTCTCGCCAGCATATTCGCCTGGATTGACTGACTGTCCCGGATCATTAAATGCGTGGTCAAATAGGTTGCTTGAGTTTGTCGATACAAATAAAAATACATTCCGGAGGCCGCAAGCAAGGTCATCGCCGATAACGCCAATACGCCTTTAACTGCCAATGACAACGGCAGACCCATCACATCCGTATCGTAGGGATAGGCTGGTATATTCGTTAGCGCATTTATAAATTCGATGCCCGTATATAGTGGGACCGCTTCAATATTCACATTGATACTGTTTGCGGCAGCGAACGAAGTAATGATTTCGGCGAGGTTGTCAGGAGAAACGGAAGTTTGTACGAATACTCGTCCATTACCGGGATATGCCATCAGAATCAGCAAATCCGATTCGCCGAACAATACCCCGGTTACGCATGGAGGAATCAGCTTATCGCCGGCCATAAGATATTCCAGCGGCAATGAGAACGGCAAAATTTTGTCTTTGGGGGGAACCTTTTCTTCGACCACCGAATAAGCAACGCTACCGGAAGAATTTACGACGATGGAACGTAATTTGTGAAACAGACCCAGTTCCCGCTGAACATGACTGGATGCCTGCGTGGCCGACATTTTTTTGGGCAGATTGAAACGGTAATCATCCGCAGTATCGTCATCGGGCTTTCCTGGCGGCGCATAAATTGCCGATACGAGCGGCAGCCCTTTAATCGGTTCCGCAATATGTTCAACTTTACCGTCGCGGAAAATTTCATAGTACAGATGTACCCCCGATTCGATCCGGCAATCGAGCACATAGCCTTTCGACGCTATGTCCAAAGGAAGCGCAGCAACGGGTCCTCGCGACCGCCGACGAAAAAATCCCGGCATCCGCATCACAGGCTTTCCGCCACTAGAGTATCGGTGCGCTGCGGCACGATCACTGTACTCTGCAATAACAGCACGAGTTCCGAGGCAGACTTATCGGCATTTTCGCCCAACGGCAAACCCAATACAGGCAGGGCAGTTTTGCCATTGTTATTGGTATTTATGCGGATACCGCCCAGTATCACAGTTTCGCCGTTATGCACGATGGTTTGCATGAGTATGCGTTTTTCGGCGGTTTCGGGTGCCGTGACGGTACCGACGCCGCTGATATTAAAAGTTTGCATGGAAGTAATATCAGTAATGATGGGCGCCAGGGTAATCTGCGCCTCATTGTCGCTCAAAATATCCGGCATGACCGACAAGCTCACCCCGCTTGCCGCAAAGCTTGCCATGGCTCCGGCAGTGGCCACACCTAGTCCAGCCGACTGACTGGTAACACTGCCTACATAAGGAACACTGTTACCGTCGAAAATCGCCACCGGCGAACGGTTCATTGCAGTAATGGAAGGTTGCGTGATCACCGCTACGTCCGTGTAGGTCTGAAGGGCATTGATCACGCTGGAGATGGAAGCGGTAGTGAAATTGAGCGTCAGCGAAGGATTGACCACATTAGTTGCGCCCCCGCTCATACCGAGTGTAGCGGAAGAATTTTGTAACGGGCTGAGCACCCGCGACCAGTCTATGCCGTAGCTCATGCTGTTGTCGAGCGAGACTTCGATGACCGATACTTTTATCTCGACGCGACGGTCGTTATCGTAGACGAATTGATTCATAAACCGATGCATGCGGTTCAACGCGGCACCGTTGCCGCGTACCGTGATATAACCCGTATCTTTTGAAACGGAAACCACCGCATTCTGACCGGCTATGGCTCTAAAAAACTCGTCTATGCCGCCTTTTATGGTGATATTGCTGACGGCAGCCAGCTTAGACGTCGCATCGAAAGTCGCAGAAACGCCGCTGGATGCGCTACCCGGCACGCTACCTGGGCCGGTACTCATAGCGCCGCCCTGCGCCCCGGATGCGCCACCGGGCATTCCGCCAGGTGCTCCTGACGAGGCTGCCGGCGCGCCACCGGATCCCCCCGCGCCGCTGGAACCGCCCACGGAATAATCGGAATTCAATTGCTCCATCAACCGGATCGGAATCCGGAAAGTCCAAGCGGCCTGCTCTGCTATCGTTATGCTGTGGGCTTCGTCATCAGTAATGGCAACATAACCGGCATTCGCAGCGACTTGCCGGATAGCGGCGTCTATGCTCATATTTCGTACCGAGACCGAAGCAACTTTGTCTTTATCGACGCCGTCCACAAACGAGACTGCATATTTGTTATCGGCGATGGCATCCAATATGCCGGACAT
>JAJYPZ010000240.1 GCA_021794855.1 Pseudomonadota bacterium
CGATCTGGCGATGAAATAAGGCTTTGCCACCAATTGAGACTGGTATTTCATGATTTCTCCTTTATTCGAGGGTAGTAAGAGGTCGGTAAATCAACCCTCAATGTTCGGCGGCCAATGGTTGGTATCGACGTTGGATAGCCATTGCAGATAGGCAACGATGTCGTCGATCTGCGCGGGGGTGAAATTGAAATGCGGCATTTGCCTTCTGCCGACTACGCCGGATGGCTGGGCGGGAATCCACAATTTGATGAATTCCGGGCCGCGGCGTTTGTAGACATTGTCGAGTTCGGGCGCGTAGTAAGAACCTTCGCCGTTGATGGTGTGGCAACCGATGCAGTCGTTGGTATCAACCAGATACTTGCCGCGGATGACCGAAGCGGTCATTTTATCGGCATGATCCCGTACCGGAATCTGCTGCCAGGTGTCGTAAGTCAGCGCGAGATAAATAATCAGAAAAAATACGGCACTTCCGAGAAAAATGTTACGTGCCATCGATTTGGTAAAAACTTCTTGCATGATGAGCTCCCTTGTAAAGGCGTGGACGATGTACGATTAAAGTTATACTTAAAATACATCTTTAACGCCTTGACTTAAATCAAGCAAGTAAGAAATTGTGAAATTCGATTTCGCCTATTGTATTCATAAAAAAATAGCATTGATAATCATGTTTCTGTGTTATCTGCCTGTCAAAATCCGGTTTAGCCAGACATCGGAGATGTCCTAAAAAACATCGTGCGTTTGTGTTTTACGTTAGTAATCTTTCGTGTAATTGGCATCCTTAACTGCCGGAAAATTTTTTTAAGCTTTTTAAAAAATAGTTTGCATTAGTACTATCGTTATGATACTTTATTTGTACGTATTAGGATAATCATAATACGAATATGACGCACCCTCGATTACGTGCATTTTTTAAGGAGAATTGTCATGCAACAGGTTCCATTTGTCGTAGAACTGAATCCGGGCACCTATTACCTTTGCGCCTGCGGTCAATCCAAAAACCTGCCTTATTGCGATGGTACGCATAAAGGCAGCGGTAACGAGCCTTTCAAGGTGGAATTGCAGGAACGTCAAACGGTAGCGATTTGCGGCTGCCGTCAATCCGCTTCGCGTCCGTTTTGCGACGGCACGCATTTAACGCTGGCATAACGTCAATTTTTATTTATAAGGAGAGAAGATCATGAACAATGCAATAACCCAAACACGTTTTACTCAGACTCTGGCCGGCCTGACTTTGCTTGCCGCTTTGATTTTTCCTGTATTACCTGTCGCCGCCGCAGATGCCTACCAAGTTCAGACAGGCAACCCTGCCGGCAATTATCAAATCGACCCGGTTCATTCGATGGTGAGCTTTACCGTCGGGCATCTGGGCGTAAGCGAACTGGTGGGGCGTTTTGACACGATCAGCGGCAGCTTCAGTCTGGATTCGGCTAATTCCGGTCAAGCCCGGGTATCGGTACAGATCCCGATAGACAGCCTGGATACCAATTTTGCCCAGCGCAACAAGGATCTGCTGGGGCCGGATTATTTCAACGCAACGCAATTTCCCACTATGTCGTTCGTCAGCACGAAGGTGCAATGGCAAAGCAGGAATGCCGGTCTACTGACCGGAAATCTGACTTTGCATGGCGTGACCAGACCGGTTACGTTCAATTTGCGCCGCATAGGCGCGGGACCCGATCCCTGGGGCGGTTATCGGTCGGGGTATGTTGCAACCGCGACGATCAAGCGTAGCGACTTCGGCATGAATTATATGCTCAACGGCATCAGCGATTCGATAGCGGTGCAATTGAATATAGAAGGCAAACGCCAGTAAAACTCCCGACAGGCAGCTATCGCTGCCTGTCTTAACTTTTAGTTCTGGAGAAATATCATGAATCTTTTTCCTTCTGCGGTCATGACTAGCCTGTTACTGCAAACCGTGGTGTGGCCGATGCTAGTCGTTACGGGCGGTATGGCTTTGGGCGTGGGAGCCTTGCGCCGCATGCTCTCTTCCCGAACCTTGCCATTGACAGGCGCGTTGACGATCGGGGCGGCGATGTTAACCGCCTATTATCTGATTTACGGTAAATTCACTTTTCCGCCGGTCCAGGCTCTTGATTGGATACCCATGTTAATCGCCGGGACACTTCCGGTTTTTGCCATCGACGATCTTACCGGTTTCGGTAAAGGTTTGCGTTTTGGCCTGCAAGCGGCGACAGTCATTGTTGCCGCCGTACTTTTGCTGCAGCCGGTATTAGTCCAGCTTCGGTTGGTTCAGGCAGCCATGATTTTAATCGCGGTAAGTGCCTTATGGTTAGCGGCGTGGATCTATTTTGACCGGCATGCCCGGCACAATGCAAACTCGGGCATGACGCTGCTGATCGTGTCTGCGGGCACGGCTCTCGTCTCAGTATTGACCGGCAGTACGCTATTAGGTCAATTGGGCGGCGCTCTAGCGGCTGTGCTGGGCGCGTGGCTGCTGTGGAACTGGCCTCGCTCCCACATTCTGTTGGGGCATGCCGGTACCGCTGTCGTCGTGATGACATTAGGCAGCGTATTGCTGGCAGGCCGTTTTTATTCGGCTATGCCATTGCGTATTAACGCATTACTGCTGGTTGCATTGACCGCCAACGTTCCGGTTACTTTCATCTTGCAGCGCTATCGACGTAACCCGGACGGCCCGCTGGCTGTGGTGTTAACCGGCGTGGCGGCACTGCTGCCGGTAGCGTTAGCTGTAGTATTGACGGTGCTTTATTATTTACCTCAGGGCGATGGATGAGTGGCGTGACGAATTTAATACGATAGCGCGACCGGCGTTACGCTGGCGGGAAGCCCGGATTCAGGAATGGAAAAGTCCATGGACATCGTCAAACTCAAGACTACGACCATTGCGATGGAATAACCGATGGATTTGCGCGCCCAGCGACGGCTATCTGCATCGTTACGATCGCGCCAGGCAACGCGCATCCAGTCCAGTCCCAGAATCGAGACGGCAGCAAAGTAGATCACTCCCGTATTATGCGTAAAGAATAGCAAAAGGGCGCATAGCGTAAACAGGCCTATATAAACAGGCATGGCTCTTTTCGTCCAGGCTATCCCGCGCACGACAGGGAGAACCGGAATGGCGGCTCGCTTATAATCTTGCCTATGCAATACGCCGATTGCGTAGGCATGCGGCAACTGCCATAAAACGTAAGTGGCAAATAAAACAATTCCTGCCGTATCCAGTTTTTGACCGGCTGCGCAATATGCTGCGAGAG
>JAJYPZ010000241.1 GCA_021794855.1 Pseudomonadota bacterium
TCAATCGAAGGTATGCAACCGGGTGCAAACCGTCAAAAAATCTTCCACCCGCGCATATTTGAGCCGGATTCGCAATTCGGTTTTTATCCGTGTATTCAGTAAACGGCGCGATTCACTCATAAAGGATAATAAATTCGTCGGCAACGTTTGTTGTGCCTGCTGGCGGGAAATCGTCGGGGGAGCAGGCAAATCGAACGCCCGCGCAACCGAATTGAAATACTCGCCCATTTTAAGTTCGCTGTCATCGCTGGCATGGAAAATTCGCGCACTGCCGCCGCGTGTCATACCGGCCCGCACCAGCAGCGCCAGATCGTCGGCATGAATATGATTGGTATATACGTCATCTTCCGCCCGCAAAACCGGCGTGCCGCGCTCGATTCTGGCCAGCGGCAAGCGTTCCGCGGCATAAATTCCGGGAACGCGAAGCAAGCACGCACTTACGCCGGTACGCCTGCTAAAGCGGCGTATCCGGGATTCCGCATCCAGTCGCCTGACGGCGCGTGCGGTAACGGGTTGCGGCGTACGCGTTTCGCTCACCCAGTCGCCGCCGCAGTCGCCGTAGATGCCGCTGGTGCTGATATAGACCAGTCGCTGCGGCAATTTTCTCCGTCGCGCCAGCGCCGCCAGCAGATTCCGCGTATTCGAGTCGATTTCGCCGAGCGCGGGAGGCGGCGCGAAATGCAAAACCACATCGGCAATTGCTCCGATTCGCGTTAAACTGTCGCGTTTGGCGAGATCGGCTACGATGGGTATGATGCCCATTGCACGGAGTTCTGCCGCCTTATCGGTTGATCGAACCAGACCGTATAGCCGATAATGCGATAATAGCAATTTTGCCGTGCGCAATCCGACATCACCGCAACCGATAATCAGCACCCGTTTAACCGAAGGACTTTTATGCCGCATCAAATCACCATCCAGCCCAGTGGGCATACATTTATCGCGGAAGACGACGAAACCATCCTCGCCGCCGCCCTGCGTTTGGGTTTTATGTTGCCTTACGGCTGCCGCAACGGCGCCTGCGGCACCTGTAAAGGCACAGTATTGAGCGGAGAAATCGATTACGGCGAATTTCAGTCCAAAACTTTGACCGACGCCGATATCAATGCCGGCAAGGCTTTATTCTGCGTCGCTTCGGCGATGAACGACATAACGATAGAATGCCGCGAAGTCGGCGCCGCCAAGGATATCCAGATTAAAACGCTGCCCGCGCGCATCCATAAAATGGACAAACTGGGACACGATGTAATGGGATTATATCTCAAGCTGCCTGCCAGCGAACGGGTGCAATTCCTCGCTGGCCAATATATCGACATCTTGCTCAAAAACGGCAAGCGCCGCAGTTTTTCGCTTGCCAATCCGCCGCATGACGATACGTTTTTGCAATTGCATATCCGTTACGTGTCCGGCGGCGAGTATACCGAGCATGTATTTAACACAATGAAAGAAAAGGATATAGTGCGCATAGAAGGTCCGCTGGGCAATTTTTTTCTGCGCGAAGACAGCGACAAACCCATTATTTTCATTGCCGGTGGCACCGGCTACGCCCCCGTTCAGTCGATGATAGCGCATGCGCTGCATCATCATTTGAATCGGGAAATGGTGCTGTATTGGGGAACGCGCGAATTACGCGATTTATACCTGCCGCAGACGCCCTCCCGCTGGCAGGAGGAAAATCCCAATTTCACCTTCATCCCCGTACTGTCGTCCCCCGCGGCGAGCGATGCCTGGCCGGGCCGTACCGGACGGGTCAGCGACATAGTGATACAGGATTTCCCCGATTTGTCCGGCTATCAGGTTTACGCCTGTGGCGCGCCCGCCATGGTCGAAGCTGCGCAGGCGGCGTGCATCGCACACGGACTGCCGGAAAACGAATTCTACGCCGACGCTTTTTCTTATCAGTCGAATAACGCTTAAGTCCCGGCAGCGAATAGCCGCAGCCAGCCGGCATGCCCTAACTGACGTAATGTGAGCATGTTCTTCTGATAAATCTGTTCGGCTTCCGGAAACGCGGCTATCGCCCGTTCCACGCTCTCTTCGCGCAACAGATGCAACATCGGGTACGGCGAGCGATTGGTATAGTTTTCGATATCATCGACGCCGGTTTCGGCAAACTGAAATTTCGGATGAAAACTCGCGACCTGAAATTGATCGTCGAATTCGGGTTCGGACGCCGCCGCGTCCGCGACATCGAGAAAATCGTTATAATCGAGAAAATCGGTCAATACGGATGGATGTATCAACAAAGTAGTGTCTATGAGTTCCGCGTCGCTGTCGGCGAGCACATGCAGCTCATTAAGCAAGTCTTCGAGCAAAGCCTCGGGGGTCGCGGCATCGCTTACGACGTAACGTATCTGGTTTTTGACATGTACGGCTTTGGCAAATGGACATAAATTCAGGCCGATGACCGCTTTTTCCAGCCAGTCCTTCGTGCTTTCGATGATGCTTGCATGATTTGAATTCAAATTATCGGCCCCAAGTTTGCCAGCCCATTGAAAAAAAGATATCCGATGATATATTCCGCTTAAGGCAATAGCAATCGCTTTACCGGAGTGCCGTTGCAATCGGAATCGTTGACATTAAATTTTGCCCCGAAACCGCACAGGAGAATATCTATGGAATTCGTTAACAGTCTTGCAAAAATCGCCACCGGGGCCGCCGCGGGCGTAGCGGTGATCACAGCGCTGCCGATTTTTGGCGCGGTAGGAACAATTACCGCCACCGGTGCAGTGGTCGGTGCGCTGCTAGGTAGCGGCGCCGGTCTTGTCGACACGTGGAAAAGCCATAAAAAAGAATAAAACCGCCGCGTTGATCGTATAACATCGGGACGCACAGAGTTCCGCTGTTATAACCAGCGGCGTACCCGTGCGCAGTACGCGCTATATTCGGCGCCGAACCTTGCCCGCAAATGCGCTTCTTCGTGCGCGATCACCGCGTAGCGCATGATCAGCCAGACTAAAGGTGCAAATACAAACGGCCAGAAGCTGCCCATCAATGCCGTACCGGCAAAATACGAAATGGCATCGGCGACATAAATCGGGTTGCGGCTGAACGCAAACGGCCCTTGCGTCACCAGCGCAGATGCAGCTTTATAAGGGTTTACCGTAGTTTTGTGACGCCAGATAGTCGCCGCTGCCCAACCCATCAAGCTGGCGCCGACTCCGAGCAGCAACCAGGCCAGCAGACGCAACGATACCGGAACGGACCAGTTTAATGGGAGAAAGTG
>JAJYPZ010000242.1 GCA_021794855.1 Pseudomonadota bacterium
GTACCAGTCCGGTTCCTGCATGCCGTCTGGCAGGTACGTTTCGCCGGCGGCATAGGCATGCGGTTCGTCGTGCGCGTAGCGGTAGGCGTGTCCGTATCCTAGTTCCTTCATCAGTTTGGTCGGCGCGTTGCGCAGATGTACGGGGACTTCGCGGGATTTGTCCTGCTTGACCCAGGCCATAGCCTGATTGTAGGCGTTATAGCCAGCGTTGCTTTTGGCTGCCATGGCTAAATAGATGACGGCCTGGGCAAGGGCGAGTTCGCCTTCGGGGGAACCCAGCCGTTCGTAGGTTTCTGCGGCGTCGTTGGTGATTTGCATGGCGCGCGGGTCGGCCAGACCGATATCTTCCCACGCCATGCGGATAATGCGGCGGGCCAGATATTTGGGGTCTGCGCCGCCGTCGAGCATGCGCGTGAACCAGTACAGCGCGGCGTCGGGATGCGAGCCGCGTACGGATTTGTGCAGCGCCGAAATCTGCTCGTAGAAATTATCGCCGCCTTTGTCGAAGCGGCGCGGGTTGATGCTCAGGGTGTGGCCGAGGAAAGCGGCGTCGATGTGACTGAGATTGCCGGCTTGTGCTGCGGCGTGGGTCTGTTCCAGCATGTTCAGAAAACGTCTGGCGTCGCCATCGGCGTAGCCGATGAGGGTATTGATAGCGGCTTCTTCGAAGCTGACGTCTTTGATTGCCAGCGCTTGCGCACGCGCAAGCAGCGTGCGCATTTCCGCATCGTCGAGCGATTTCAGCACATAGACCTGCGCACGCGAGAGCAGGGCCGCGTTGACTTCAAACGAGGGATTTTCGGTCGTGGCACCGATGAACGTGATCAAACCCGATTCGACGTGCGGCAGCAGAGCATCCTGTTGCGATTTATTGAAGCGGTGAATTTCGTCGATAAACAGTATCGTATGCCGGTCGTGCACATCCAGACTTTGCTGCGCGGTTTCCAGCGCGGCGCGGATTTCCTTGACGCCGGCCAGCACGGCCGAGAGGGCGATAAAAGAGCAGTCGAATGCGGCGGCGGTCAGCCTCGCCAGCGTGGTTTTGCCGACGCCGGGCGGTCCCCATAAAATCATCGAATGCGGCTTGCCTATCGTAAACGCCATGCGCAGGGGTTTGCCGGGGCCGAGCAAATGGCTCTGGCCGATCACTTCGTTCAGAGTTTGCGGACGCAGGCGTTCGGCTAAAGGCGGGCTATTGATAGACTGATTAAATAAATCCCGGCTCACTTGCTATCGGAAAGCACATCTACGCCGGCCGGAGGGACGAATTTGAACGTGTCGGGCGGCAGTTTGGGATTGCGTTGCAGGCGGCTGAGCCTGAGCACTGTGGTCAGGCCGAAATTGTCGAGAATTTTCATTTCTGTCAGCATATTTCGATCGAAGCCCATCTGGATCTGCTTGAACGTGCTATCCCGATCTTTGGGCACCGCGGTTAGCCAGTCGAGGCCATCTTTATTGCCGGTATCGGACAGCACGTAATATTTTTCAATGGCATTGTCGCCGGCCAGCAAGGCGGCGGGACTGCTGCCTAAAGTGGTATCGTAATGCTTGACGGTGACTTGTTCAAGATCGGTATCGTACAGATAGATTTTTTTGCCATCGCCGACGATAAGCTGCTTGAACGGCGTTTCGTACGTCCAGCGGAATTTGCCGGGGCGCGAGAATATCATCGTCCCGGCAGATTGCTGTTTGATCTTGCCTTCCTTGCCGAGCACGGTCTGGCTGAAATCGGCCTGCGCGGTATGCGTGCCGGCGATGAATGCGTGCAATGCGGCGATACCGTCCGCCCGGCTGCCGGTTGCGTAAAACAGCAGGGCAAGCGTAAGCAATAATAATTTGAATCTGTTTTCGGGTAAGTTCATGATATTCATTAAGACCTAAGAATGACTGGAGGCGATGACTTCGCGGTTGCCGTTGCTTTGCATCGGTGTCACCAGACCGGCCTGTTCCATCGTTTCGATCAGGCGGGCGGCGCGGTTGTAGCCGATGCGCAAATGGCGCTGCACGGCGGAAATCGACGGGCGGCGGGTTTTGAGGACGAGTGCTACGGCTTCGTCGTACAGCGGGTCCGATTCGGCGTCGCCACCGGTTTCGGTTTTGCCTTCGCTGTCGTCGGGCGTATCGAGAATGCCTTCGA
The DNA here is from genome assembly GCA_021794855.1 of Pseudomonadota bacterium. Next base: position 2,138 of record JAJYPZ010000242.1, read on the forward strand.
TGTAATTCGGTTCGCCCAGGCTTTTAAGATAATCCACCACCCGGTGTACTTCGTGATCGGCGACGAAGGCGCCGTGCACCCGCTGCGGATAGCCGGTGCCGGGCGGCAGGTAGAGCATGTCGCCCTGGCCCAGCAGCGCTTCGGCGCCCATCTGGTCGAGTATGGTGCGCGAATCGATTTTGCTGGAGACCTGAAAGGCGACGCGGGTGGGGATATTGGCCTTGATCAGCCCGGTGATGACGTCCACCGACGGCCGCTGCGTGGCGAGGATCAGGTGAACGCCCGCCGCGCGGGCTTTTTGCGCCAGCCGGGCGATAAGCTGTTCGACCGATTTGCCGACCACCATCATCAGGTCCGCCAGTTCGTCGATGACTACCACGATCAGGGGGATTTCTTCCAGCGGCTCGGGCTCTGCTGGATTTAGGCTGAACGGATGCGTGATCGGCGAGCCGGATTTTTTCGCCTCGCGGATTTTTTGATTGTATCCTGCCAGATTGCGTACCCCGAGCGCGGACATCAGCTTATAGCGACGCTCCATTTCGCCTACGCACCAGTTCAGCGCCGCGGAAGCCTGGCGCATATCGGTGACGACGGGCGTGAGCAGGTGCGGAATGCCGTCGTAGACCGACAGTTCGAGCATTTTCGGGTCGACCAGGATAAGCCGGACCTGACTGGCGTCGGCTTTGTAGAGCAGACTCAATATCATGGCGTTGATCGCCACCGATTTGCCCGAACCGGTAGTTCCCGCCACCAGCACGTGCGGCATTCGCGCCAGATCGGCAATGACGGGATTGCCGGCGATGTCCTTGCCCATCGCCATCGTTAACGGGCTGCTGGTGTCGTGGTAGATTTTGGCTTCGAGGATTTCCGAGAGTCGTACGATTTCCCGCTTCGGATTCGGAATTTCCAGCGCCATGGCGGTTTTGCCGGGGATGGTTTCGACCACGCGGATGCTGACGACCGACAGGGCTCGCGCCAGATCCTTGGCGAGATTGAGGATCTGGCTGCCTTTGACGCCGGAAGCCGGCTCGATCTCGTAACGCGTAATGACCGGTCCGGGCAGCGCGGCAACGACG
>JAJYPZ010000243.1 GCA_021794855.1 Pseudomonadota bacterium
GTAACGTGAACAGTACGGGCCACAAATTCGACCATTTCCCGCAAAGTATAAACGTGCGGTCCGCAAACGTCATACGTTGCGCCGAATGTTGCCGGGTTATCGAGCGCTTCGGCAAATGCTCCGGCGACATCTTCGACCCAGACCGGCTGAAAACGTGCATGGGCTTGGGCCAATGGAATAAGCGGCAACGACTTGACTATTCCGGCGAACATCGATAAAAAACTGTCGCCACGTCCGAAAATGACGGACGGACGAAATATAGTCGGGTACAAGCGGCTACCGCGCACAAAATCGGCAGCACCAAGTCCGTTATGATCGGTGGAACTACCGGCAGCCCTGACCAGTTCCTCGCCATATGCTTTCGAGCGCTGGTAAGCGCTGCGCGAATCGATGCGCGCCCCTAGTGCGCTCATATGCAGCAAGCGCTGAATACCGTTCGCAGTACACGCCATCAATACTTTGCGCGGCAACTCGATATGATTCTCGAAATAATCACCGCTCCCGTTCTGAGCATCGACAATTTTTCCAGACCGGCTTTCATGCAAAATCCCCACCAGATTGATAATGGCATCCATGCCGCTGAACTGCCGGTTCAATTCGGCCTGGTCATGCACGTTGCATTCTACGACATCTACGGTAGGCAATACGATCAGATCCTTGGACCGTTCGCGATTGCGCGTCAGCACACGGACATAGCGGCCTTGCGCCGCCAGGGCTTGCACTATGGCCGCCCCGACAAAACCGCTGCCTCCCAATATACAGATACGATGGAATTTCATGTTCAGCCCTGATGATGAGACAACAATGCGCACAAGAATCGACCAAATATCTTGTGCTACCGGTAACGAACACCGGATTCTAACCTAAAACTTCAATTTAGGCAGCGCGTTGACTCGATAGTAAAACCGAACCAGAGAGTAAGGGATGAAAACCGGCAAAATACAAGGATATTTTTACCAATCGATTTTAAACCGACGACAGCGGCAATCAGTAAAAAGGGATATTGATAGTGCGAACCTCGATTACGAAACGGAAGAACCGTAAAAACAATCTTCAGGCAAAGGCTGCCCTCGTTTGATCTGATGACGACTGAACTGATTCAATCGAGCCTGCGCTGCCGCAACGGGCCCCCCGTTGGCGTCGAGTAGTGGAGAATCTCCAGCCAGAACCCGGTTGAACTCTCCGAAGCGCGCGCTGGTTTCGCTGATGAAATAATTGAATCGGCGCGGCACCCGCTTATCGAAACGTTTGACGCTGCGGTACAGAAACTGCGGCAAGCGACTCCAGCGCAACAGGTAATCAGCCCCGGCCAGCATTTTGACGGCACGTCGCGCTTGCTCGGGCGGCAACATGAAATGCCGGCTCACCAGCGCAACGATCTCGACCTCGCCATCCCTCAGCAACTGGGCGGGATTCGCCATCAAGTGCTTGCCTACGTGAGCGTCCATCGCCCATTCGGAAACCGTATGCGCCAGCATCGGCCAGTCGCTCCACAAACGTTCGTGCGCAGGCACAAAATGATGATGGGCCAGTACGTCGGCGAATAAATGACTGGAATAACCGACTATCAGCGCACGCTCGGCATCGGTTTGCGCCGACGCCAGCATCGAACTCGCATTGTGCCAACAATGCGTATGTTCGAACGCCCGCGTTCCAACGAAAGGTCCGACCAGAGCGAGATCTGGCAGACACGCTCCCGCCATCACCAGTTTAGGATATCGCAGCACTGCCCGGCGCAATTCGGCGTCCAGCAAAGGGACGCCCCAGACCAACCATTGAGCTAAAAAGATATGCGTATATAAACCCCAGGCACACGCATCATGCGCCTGCAATAAAAGCGGAGTTCCCCAAAAAAGAATACGCATCGTTTTTTTCATAAATCGAGCATAATCAGCAATAGCGACAATATGATGATTAATTGATGAAGTTTTCATGAAATCGGCATCTCGATTCATCGCTGTAAAAAGCGTCGGTTCGCCGCTCGACAATTCGCTACGTTAGCGCACGCCCTGTTATAATTCGTCTTTTCTTCACGCCACGGATATTATGTCAGCTTTAATATGCGGCTCCCTTGCATTTGATACCATCATGCTATTCCAGGATCATTTCAAGCATCATATTTTGCCGGAAAAGATTCATATGCTTAACGTTTCGTTTCTGGTGCCGGAATTGCGCCGCGAATTCGGCGGTTGCGCCGGCAACATCGCTTACAATTTGAAGCTGCTGGACGGCGAACCGGTGATCATGGCGGCCTGCGGGGAAGATTTTGCGCCTTATGCCGCTCATCTGGACCAGCACGGCATCGACCGTCGGCATATTCTTCCCGTGCCGGGCAGTTATACTGCGCAAGCATTTATAACGACCGATCTGTCCGACAACCAGATCACCGCTTTCCATCCGGGAGCAATGAATCATTCGCACCTCAATCATGCCGATCAGGCGACCGGCATCAAGCTCGGGATTATTTCGCCGGACGGACGCGAGGGCATGCTGCAGCACGCGCGAGAAATGCATGCTGCAGGCATCTCTTTCATCTTCGACCCGGGCCAGGGATTGCCTATGTTCGACGGCAAGGAATTGATGCAATTTATAGAACTGGCCGATTATGTCGCCGTGAATGATTACGAAGCGGAGCTATTGCTGAACCGCACCGGTAAAACGATCCCGGAACTGGTACGGCAGGTACGGGCTTTCATCGTTACGCGCGGTGAAGCCGGTTCGCAAATCCATACCGAAGACAGCGTTATCGACATCCCGTGCGCGCGTGCCAGTTCGGTGCTGGACCCTACCGGTTGCGGCGATGCTTACCGCGCCGGTTTGCTCTACGGCATTATCAAGGGCTACGACTGGCCGACTACGGGCAGGCTCGCCTCGTTGATGGGAGCGATTAAAATCGCCTGTCGCGGCGGTCAGAATCATGCCCCGTCGAAGACTGAAATCGAACAACTATTCCGGGCGGAATTTGGGTATGATCTTACTTGATAACACACTATATTCACTAAGCGTTTTGTTTCTGTTTATTACATCAATTCGACGGAGCTGCATATGAAACCCAATCAACTTTTAATTCTGGCCATGATCGCCACCTTGAGCCTTGCCGGCTGCGCCAGCAACGTCGGCAGCACCGATTACAGCACCGGCCAGGCACGTTCGGTACAGGAAGTCAGTTACGGGGTCGTCACCAGCGTGAGACCGGTTACCATTCAGGG
>JAJYPZ010000244.1 GCA_021794855.1 Pseudomonadota bacterium
TATCCGGTTTGCCGTCAAACCTTCGCGTATCGCTTTGATAATGGGAATCCCGCCCCCGACTGCCGCTTCGAACGCCACCATGACCCCGTGTTGCTGGGCTGCGGCAAAGATTTCCGTACCGTGATTAGCGATCAGAGCCTTATTGGCCGTCACGACATGTTTGCCTCGCGCTATCGCCATCAGTATCAGTTCTTTGGCAAGCGTGACGCCGCCCATCATTTCCACGACGATATCGATGTCGGGGTTGTCGATAATGGCGAAAGGATTATCCGTCAGCAACATATCGGGTGCTGCGTATTTCCGGGCTTTTTCCAGATCGCGTACCGCCGCCATGGTAACGACGATCTCACGTCCGGCACGCCGGGTGATTTCCGCCGCATTGCGCCGCAATACCGTCAGCGTACCGCCCCCGACTATCCCCAGTCCTAATAATCCTACTTTCATTGGTTTCATTCTGATTTCCATTAATTCCCGGCACTATCCCCGGCATTGCCATGCAATTTACGATAACGCTCCAGAAACCGTGCTATGCGCCGGATCGCCTCGCGCAATTCGTCTTCGTGCGGCAATATTACCACGCGAAAATGATCCGGTTTCGGCCAGTTGAAGCCACTGCCCTGAACGATAAGCACCCGTTCTTCTTCCAGAAGTTCCAGTATGAATTTCTGGTCGTCTGCGACCGGATACAATTTGGGATCGAGGCGTGCGAACATATACAATGCCGCCTGCGGCTTAACACAGGTCACACCCGGAATCGCCGTCAGCAGTTCCCAGGCAAGATCGCGCTGGCGCGTCAAACGGCCGCCGGGCCCCACCAGATCGACTATGCTCTGATAACCGCCCAGCGCGGTCTGAATGGCGTATTGTCCGGGAACATTGGCGCACAAGCGCATGGATGCCAGCATATTCAAGCCTTCGATATAATCGAGAGCATGCCGTTTATCGCCCGATATCACCATCCAGCCGGCGCGGTAACCGCATACCCGGTAATTTTTTGACAGGCCGTTCATGGTCACACACAGCACATCGTCAGCCAGCGCAGCGATCGAAGTATGCGTCAGACCATCGTACAATACTTTATCGTAGATTTCATCGGCGTAAACGATTAACTGGTATTGCCGTGCAATTTCGAGTATGCCCAGCAATATCTCCGTCGTATAAAGCGCACCGGTAGGATTGTTCGGGTTAATGATTACGATGGCGCGCGTATCGGCGGTGATTTTGGCGCGGATATCGTCGAGGCTGGGCATCCAGTTATTGCTTTCGTCGCACAGATAATGCCTCGCCACCCCGCCTGCCAATGTCACGGCGGCCGTCCACAGCGGGTAATCCGGAGTCGGCACCAGGACTTCGTCGCCGTTATTCAGAAGTGCCTGCATCGCCAGCACGATAAGCTCGGATACGCCATTGCCGACAATGATATCGTCGATCTGAACACCGCTGATATTTTTGCTTTGCGTGTAATGCATGATGGCCTTACGCGCGGCAAACAAGCCTCTGGAATCGGTATATCCCGATGCGCCGGCCAGATTGGCGATCACATCCTGCACGATTTCTTCCGGCGCGGCGAAACCGAATGGGGCCGGATTGCCGATATTCAGCTTGATGATGCGCTGCCCTTCATCTTCCATTTGTTTCGCTCGCGCCAGCACCGGTCCGCGTATGTCGTAACACACCATATCGAGTTTGGTCGATTTTTTTATGGGCCGCAGCATGTGCGCCTCTTTTACTTTCACGAAATTATCCTTTTGGCGTTAAGCGGGTTTTTTGGCTTTACCCGAGCCCAAAAATGTATAATCTTACTCGACTGTGTACCTGCGCTGCAATTGGAGACCACTTTGAAATTTCACTTGACCCATGCGGAAGGACTGAATTTGTTCACCGGTTATGGCGATGACTACGTCCTCATCAACCGCGAACGATATACCGGACCCAGCCTGCTGGTTACACCGGACCAGATAGAGAACGACTGGAAGATTAATAGCTTCAAGGAATTACAGCCTCATCATTTTAGCGTTATGCTTGAGTATACTCCCGAACTTACCATTTTAGGCACCGGCCGCCATTTACGCTTTCCGCATCCGAAGCTTTCTGCCGAACTGACCGATGCCGGCATAGGTCTGGAAATCATGGACACCAAAGCCGCTTGCCGGACGTTTAACATTCTGGTCGCCGAAGGTCGGCGCGTCGTATTGGGGCTGCTTCTGACCGACGATTAAGCGTTCGTTACAATAACGCCGCTTTATCCAGACCGTTTCGGCGCAGATATTTACGCATCAGCTGCAAGGCTTCGGTCTGGATCTGACGTACGCGTTCCCGGCTTACCTCAAGATCGTCCGCCAGTTGCTCCAGAGTCTGGATTTCCTGATCGTTCAGTCCGAAGCGCCGTTCTATTACCCAACGATGTTTGGGTTCAAGCTGCTCCAGCCAGCGGCCGATCACGACTTGGGTTTCGGCTTTTTCCAGGGCCGTATCAGGCATTTCGCCATGCTCGTCGGGCAAGGCGTCGCCCATGGTAAAATCGGTATCCGTTTCCAGAGGGGTATCCAGCGAAACCAGCCTGTCGTTCAAACGCAACAAATGCCGCACTTCGTCGACCGGCAAACCGACAAAAGAGGCAATATCGGCTTCGCTGGCCTCCATGGCACCCTGTAGCTGTAAATGCCGCTTTGCCCGCAGTATGACGTTGATCGCTTTAACGATATGCACCGGTAATCGAATGGTACGCGATTGTTCCATGATGGCGCGTTCGATATATTGGCGTATCCACCAGGTCGCATAAGTCGAAAAACGAAATCCGCGCTCCGGCTCGAACTTTTCCAGCGCGTGCATCAAACCCAGATTGCCTTCTTCGATCAAATCGAGAAATGACAGGCCGCGATGTATATAGCGCTTGGCGATATTAACGACCAGCCGCAAATTGGACACGATCATTTTTTGACGGGCTTCGAAATCACCCATCATAATCCTGCCGGCAAGCTCGCGCTCTTCTGCGGCATTGAGCAGGACATTGTGCCCGATCTCACCCAGATACATTTGCGTTACGTCAACCTGCAATTCCTCAGCGTGCGCAACATCGGGCAGATCCTCGTCGATCGGGAGGACTTCGTCCGCGTCAGGCATTTGCCTGTCTGCGTCGCCGTCTTCCCGCAACATTATTTTTTTTCCTCGGGAAGATATATCAACGGATCTACTGGCTT
>JAJYPZ010000245.1 GCA_021794855.1 Pseudomonadota bacterium
TATTTCGGGTACGGCCAGTATAGTCGGCCATGCCAGTGTTCATATCGGCGATGTCGCAGCGCAAACACGGGAAACGCTGACGAATATCGGCGCTGTGCTGGAGCAGGCGAACCAGCAAGTTCGTCACGGACGGTTTCATCTGTCAGGTTTGCAATATAAAATTTATCTGCGCCGCTGCGGCGATCTGGAAATCGTTCGCGCCGAATTTGATGCCATAACAGGCGGGGCTGAGGCAGTCTATCTGCAAGCCGATATTTGTCGTCAGGAATTGCTGATAGAGATAGAAGCTGCGGCCGCGGCTGGTTCGATATCGCCCCAGAGTAAAATCGCTCATGTTTGCGAATCCAGCTAAAGCATTGCTGCCGCTTTACGATTATCTGGTTGTGTATCTGGGTTTGTTGTGGCTCGGAATCTTATGCTTGGTATATTCTGTGCTGACGGTTGCGCTTTATGTGTTTTTGCCGCGGGGTTGGGGTCGCAGGATAGGCCGGATAGCCATTATGCTGATGTTCCGCTTGTTCCTGTTCAGCCTGGCTTTGTCGCGGCGCTGTCATTTTGATCTCGGCGCACTGGATAGCCTGCGTGATGAATCGGCCATGATTATTGCGCCGAATCATCCCTCTCTGCTCGATGCCGTACTGATTATTTCGCGGTTACCGAATGTCGCCTGCGTGCTGAAAACCGAGCTCATGAATAATATTTTTCTGGGTGCGGGGGCAAGGTTGGCCGGATATATTCGTAGCGAGCCCTTGCGCAAAATGATATTATTGTCGCGACAGAATTTAAGCAGTAGCAGTCATTTATTATTGTTTCCTGAAGGTACGCGTACGGTAACCTGCCCGGTTAATCCTCTCAAAGGCAGTATCAGCCTGATTGCACATCAATCTCAGGTGGCTGTGCAAACGATATTGATAGAAACCGATACACGCTATTTGAGTAAAGGCTGGAAGCTGTTCAGCAAGCCGCCATTGCCTATCCATTATCGTCTTCGACTGGGAAAACGTTTCGACGCGCCCGATTCCAAGCAGGATTTCATGACGAAACTCGACTATTATTTTGCGCACGAACTCGTGCAAGGCTCGCCGTTTTATCCCACTAACGGACTTCCTTCCGTCATTTCGCCGCCTAAAGTATGATCGATCATTCAATTTCTCATCTGGTACTTATACCCAGTTATAATCCCGGCGTTAAAGTGTATGCAACGGTTCGTGCCGCCTGCACGCACTGGTATCCGGTCTGGGTGGTGGTCGATGGCAGTACCGACGGCTCCGCTGAAGGCTTGCAGGCGTTGGCGGCAGAACTTCCGGGATTGCAGGTGATCGTACTGAATTCCAATCAAGGCAAGGGCGCTGCAGTTTTGCAAGGCATCGACCTGGCGGCGGCAGCGGGCTTTACTCATGTTTTGACCATGGACTCGGACGGTCAGCATCCCGTCGATCAGATTGAAAAATTCATGGCAGTATCGATGCAACATCCCGAAGCCATGATATTGGGGCGGCCGGTTTTCGACGCCAGCGCTCCCAATCTGCGGGTGCAAGGTCGGCGTCTGTCGAATGCCTGGGCCAATCTCGAAACATTATGGGCGGGTATCGGCGATTCTTTATTCGGGTTCCGCATTTATCCGATTGCGCCTTTGCGGCGGGTGATGAAACGCCAGCCGTGGATGCGGCATTTCGACTTCGATCCCGAAGCGGTGGTACGTTTGTGCTGGGAGGGCGTGACGCCGATCAATCTGCCTGCCCAGGTGCGTTATTACCGGAAAGAAGAGGGCGGCGTCTCGCATTTCAACTATGTTCGCGACAACATCCTCTTGAGCTGGATGCATTTGCGGCTGCTGATCGAATTTACCATTCGTTTGCCGGTATTGCTGTACCGGCGTATCGCGCCTTATTGTCGTCTACAGGTTAAATCATCCCGCCGTTGATGGAGATGATCTGGCCGGTTATGTAAGCGGCCTGCGGCGACACGAGGAAGCCGATCAAATCGGCGACTTCGGCCGGCGTTCCGGCGCGTTTCATCGGTACCAGCCGCGCGACGGCGTCGGCATCGAATGCCGATCGGCTCATGGCGGTATCGATAATCCCCGGCGCGACGGCATTGACGGTAATGCCGCGACTGGCCAGTTCCAGCGCCAGCGATCGGGTTGCCGAATTGATCGCGCCTTTCGCTGCGGCATAATTCACCTGACCGCGATTTCCGCTAATCGCTGCAATCGACGACAGATTCACGATACGCCCCCAGCGCGTGCGTATCATCGGCATCATCAGCGCGTGCGTGACATGATAAAAACCGTTGACCGACACATCGAGGACGCGCTGCCATTGTTGCGGAGTCATGCCGGGGAATGCGGCGTCGTCGTGTATCCCCGCATTGTTGATCAGAATCTGGATCGGCGCCTGTTCCGTCAACGGGCTCAACGCCGCCAGCACCGCGTCGTGATCGGTGATATCGAATTCGACCGGTTGAGCGCTATAACCGTCGGCGTTAAGTTCCTCGGCCAGCGTTTCCGCCGCTCGCATATTGCTGTGGGCGTGGATCAGCACATGGTGCCCGTCGGCTGCCAGCCGGCGGCAAATTGCCTCGCCTATGCCGCCGCTGCCGCCGGTAATCAAAGCCTGTTTCATAACGTTATGCTCTCCGTCCGGTCAATATCGAGTATTACTGCGGCGCGGCCGTCCGCCAGAGGTTTGCCGTCGGCCTGCACGTCAAATCGATACAGAATATTGGCGGCGCTGCGATGGATGCAGACGACTTCGATATCGAGATCGGCGATTAGATCGTCGAGTCGCAGCGCATGGATCGATGTTTCGCGCACGCTGACGAGCATGCCGGCGCGCGGCCGGGTGTTTTCGGCGGATGCCAGCAATGCGCCGTGGACCGCCATCGCCTGCGCGGCGTATTCGATGGCGCAGACGGCGCTGAGCCGGTTGCCCGATCTCAACGGGTTGCTGGTCAGCCGGTGGCTGCTCGCCGTGCAGCGTAATTGCTGCTCGTCCCAGGCGACGACCCGGTCGAGCAGACACATGTCGCCTTGATGCGGGATATGTTCGGCGATCCAGGTTTTGGTCGGCTGCCGGTTAAGGGAGGCGTCGTTATTCAGCATGGAGTCAGTTCTATGGCAATTCGGGTTTGATCGAGATAGTCGAGAACAAGCCGGGCGGGTCGGGCTTTTGCGAGCGCTTGCAATAAAGGCAGGCT
>JAJYPZ010000003.1 GCA_021794855.1 Pseudomonadota bacterium
TACCGAACGCGGGCATCCTGCTGGCCCAAAACGACTACAGTGCCGATGCACGCCCGCTGACCTACCCAAACAGGCAGAAAATTTACGGAACCTATACGCGCACTTACATTCAAGATAACCGAAAAACCATGGGGACCTTCAGCGGCAAAAACGAGCCGGGCACGCTCATGCTAAACGCAGCCCGACCGAAATCGGGTTATAACTCCGCCGTACTGGATCAATACACGACCGACAAACGGAGTTTTAATGCTCGAAAAAAGCAATTGGCCGAGGAAGTCAGAAAACATAACGAAAACCTGGACTGGAGCAACAGGGAGAGATTTTCCGGCGACAAAAGAGTGTACGTTACGTATACCCGGCAAAACGTGGTGACCGGCGTGCGCAAATACGGCACCTATATCGGTTATGGCAACCCGCACGGTATCGTGGCGGGAAATACCCGGGTAGCACCCGGATATTATCATCGGGATGCGAACGGCAATCTGGTTGACGACAGGAATTTTGACCAGCCGAAACTGCATACGCACACCACGGACATGAATCAATTCGTGTATCAGGCCAACGATCTGGCCGAAGAGCTGCGCGATAACCGGGAGGACGACAACGAACCTTATCTGCGTTAACGCGGGACCAAACGTAATCGGCCCGCTCTTTTCCGTCTTTACAAGCGGCAGGGGATGGGCGTTGCCGGTATCGCTGCGGCAGAATTCCCGAATCAGCGATTACTTCCGCCGACTCATCAGGCCGCTTCGAAGAATTCTTTCAATACCGTGCGCTCGACCATTACGCTAGCTTTGCCGTCGCTCAGCCATAACTGACCATCCTGCACCGTGCATTGCAATTGCATGTTGCGCTGTGCGAGAGCCGCCAGAGCCCGCGTGCTTTCCAGCGGAAGATTAATCACCGTAAGATTTTTTTGCCGGGCAAACTGGCTGCTGTTTTGCGCATACCAGATATCGGCCGTCCTGCCGCCGTAGCAGATAACGATGACCTGACGTGCGCGACCGCAGGCTTTGCGTATCAGTTTTTCGTCGGGCGTTCCGACGTCTATCCACAATTCGATGGCGCCGGTCAGGTCTTTCCGCCAAAGATCGGCTTCTTCCTCCATCGTCATGCCCTGACCGAACTCCAGATATTCGTGCGCGTAAACGGCAAAAGCCAGCAATCGCACCATCATGCGCTCGTCGGTTTCCGAAGGATGGCGAGCCAAGGTCAGCGCATGATCCTGATAATAATGCCGGTCCATATCCGCGATTTGCAGATTAGCCTTGAAGATAGTCGCTTTAATGGCCATATTTGTTATACCGGGCCGACCGGAAATGAGCGCGCAAAACGGTGCCGATCATTAACGTCCGGTACTTCCAAAACCACCCGTACCGCGTTCGCTGGCAACAAATTCGTCGACAATGTTGAATTGCACGCGCACTACCGGAATCACCACCAGTTGCGCAATTCGCTCCAGGGGATTAATGGTAAAAGCAGTATCGCCGCGATTCCACATCGACACGAAAATCTGCCCCTGATAATCCGAATCGATCAGCCCGACCAGATTGCCGAGTACGATACCGTGCTTGTGGCCCAACCCCGACCGCGGCAAAACCACGGCGGCCAGGTCCGGCTATGCAATATGTGTAGCAAGGCCAGCGGGAATCAGCAGCGTCTGCCCGGGGGCGAGCTCCATCGGCAGTTCCGTACACGCCCTCAAGTCAATACCGGCAGACCCTGCCGTCGCATAAGCGGGAGGATGATCGTGCAGCCGCGCATCGAGAATTTTAATATCTATGATCTGTGCCATGAAATTTCCTGAAACTTACGCGCCGTCGTATAAACGGGCGATATGATTGACAAGTTGCCGCGCAATCGTCAGCTTGTCGGCTTTGGGCAAAGGATGGCGACCGTGGTCGTCGAGCAACAACACTTCATTGTCATCGCTGCCCAAGGCATCCTGGGCGCGGTTGACCACCAGCAGCGGCAAGCGTTTACGCAATCGCTTCGCCTCCCCCAATTCCGGCAGACGTTCGGTTTCCGCGGCAAATCCTACGCAAAACGGCGGATTCGGCCTATGGCTGACTTGCGCCAGTATATCGACAGTGGGCACTAACTCCAACGTCAGCGGCGCCTCCGTTTTTTTCAGTTTATTGATATGCGCCTGCAACGGACGATAATCGGCGACCGCCGCCACGCTAATAAAAATATCGCACATAGCGATCTGCCGATTCACCGCGTCGAACATATCGGCGGCGCTTTCCACCGCTATCAGCCGCGCCGCAGCCGGCAGCGGCAGGCACGTCGGGCCGCTGATCAGCGTAACGCTGGCGCCGGCTTCGATCGCCGCTTGCGCGACGGCGTATCCCATCTTGCCCGAACTCAAATTAGTCAGCGCCCGCACCGGGTCGATTTTTTCCAGCGTCGGCCCCGCCGTAATCAGTACGCGCCGTTGCGCCAGCACGGGCTGAGCCTGCCGGGGCTGCCCGCTTGCTGCATGTCGCGCCGCAATCGCCGCAAAAATCGCCTCGGGTTCCAGCATGCGGCCGGGACCGACCTCGCCGCACGCCTGCTCGCCTGCCGCCGGCCCGAGCAGAGTAACGCCGTCCGCGGCCAGTTGCCGCGCATTGCGCCGGGTTGCCGGATGATTCCACATCTGCTGGTTCATGGCAGGTGCGATCAACAGCGGACACGACCGCGCCAGACACAAGGTCGACAACATGTCATCGGCCAGACCGTGCGCCAGTTTAGCCATGAAATCGGCGCTGGCCGGCGCGACAATCGCCAGCTCGCATTCGCGCACGAGCGCGATATGCGCCATCCCGTCGCCGTCGGCATCGTCCCACAAATCGGTGTACACGCGCCGACCGGAAAGCGCCTGAAACGTCTTGGCGGCAACGAACTGCGTCGCTGCGGCCGTCATCGCCACTTGCACCCGGGCGCCGGCCTTCACCAGCAGACGCGTCAACTCGGCCGCTTTGTAAGCGGCGATACCGCCGGTGACTCCCAGCAAAATGCGTTTATCGTGTAATTCCGGCATGATCAAGCGCGAGTAAAACTAGCATTCTACCGCAGAATCCGTTGATTTTATGCGACCAAACAGTCAATCGACTTTCCGTACCTGCCGAACGATCCGACAATTCCCGCTTTAATTTTGAGCAAATCCGGAAAACATCGCTTAGCCCGTCGAACGTTCGACCCGACACATTCATTTTTACCGGAGTAACGCGGTGTCGTGTCAGATCCCGCATTCCTGCATTTCAATCAACAACTGTTGGATTGTGAGGTCTGAGCCTAGTGCTCCTCTGGTGCTCCTTAAGTTACGACTTCGAGATATTCGACTATGCTATCATTTTGCAGCAGCATGATATCCGACCACGGTTTTACATCGAATTGCAGCTCGTTCAAAGATCGTCTCTGCCTCCGCTCCTTACAATATTCCTCAATACCTACCCATCTTGGTGATGTAGTTGGTCAGGTGCTCGGTCTCTTGGCTTACGCGCGCCAGGTTGGCGTGGGTTATGTTGAATAGTGCGCGCATTACTTTGAAAGCGACGCGCGGGTGGTCGTCGAGTATTTTTTGCAAATCTTCCGGTGTAAGGGTATAGACAGTCGTCGCACCGACAGAGCGTAGCGTCGCTCTGCGCGGGGTATTTTTGACGAAAGCGCGGGTGCCTGCGCATTCGCCGGCTTTCATGGTGTAGACCCGCTTTTCTTCGCCTTGTGCGTTCAGGCTGGTGACAATGAGCTGACCATCGGCGAGCATGAACAGGGAGCGGTAAATATCGCCTTCCTTGACCAGAAACTCGCCATCCTGAAAATGCCGTACATCCATGCGTGCGGCCAGTTGAACAGCTTCTTCCTCGGTCAGCTCGCTTCCCAATGCCGAATTGCGAACAATTTTGTAATCGGTAACATCGCTCATCGTTCAATCTCCTTGTTTAAAGTATTCATTGCGCAATATGATACCGCATAATCATGGTTGTAATGTTGCCGGTATCCTGCTTCAAGCCCCGCAAGCTTGTGCCGCTCAACCTGCAGGAGACATCAGATATAAGTGGCAAATCAGGCAAATTTTTCCTGCAAATAGCGGATGATTTCGGAAGACTCGTACATCCACTGCACGCCTCCTTGCTTATCGGTAATTTTTAAGCACGGCACCTTAACCCGGCCGCCGCCCTGCAACAAAGCTTCGCGGTGTTGCGGAGTTTTTTGTGCATCCAGGAGCGTGACCGGTAGCGACAAACGGCTCAGCTCTCGCCGGACTTTGATGCAGAAGGGGCAGGTGTTAAATTGATAGAGCGCCAGATTTTTGCATTGCCGATCGACGAGTTGTTGCGCTTCCGGCTGCCGGACGATGCCCTTGGGCGTGGTCATTTTTTCCCAGAGCAGCATGAACGGAGTCATCACTATCCTGAGTGTTTTGAAGAACATTTTAAAAAACCATTTCATTTGAATTCTCGCGATATCGATTTATTGGAAAAGTAGCCCAGTGTAACGGTTTCGGGAAGCTACGCAAATCGTGAGGGCAGAATTTGTCGGCTTTGGGCGCACTATCGCTGCCAAAACACGCCGCGGTTATAAAGCCGCACTCTACCGCAGCAATCATCTCGTCATAAATCTAATGTATACAATAAATTTATTGTGTACACAAAAGAGAATTATCGTGGCGATTAGCGACTGGCCTGAATACGAACGCCCGCGCGAGAAATTATTGACGCGCGGTGCTGCCGCATTGAGCGATGCGGAATTGCTGGCGATTTTCCTGCGCACCGGCATACCGGGCAAGAGCGCGGTGGATATGGCGCGCGATCTGATCGCCGAATTCAGAAGCCTGACGCGACTGTTTGCGGCGAGCCATGCCGAATTTTGCGCGTTCCCCGGGCTAGGCGACGCCAAGTACGCGCAGCTCCAGGCTGTGCTGGAAATGGCGCGTCGCGCGCTGGCCGAGCAGATGCAGCAGGCCGATGCGCTGAATTCTCCCGCCGCGGTGCGCAATTATTTGCGCCTCGCGCTGGCGGGACGGCAGCACGAAGTATTTTGCGGGGTGTTTCTGGACAGCCAGAATCGGGTGCTGGCGGTCGAGGAATTGTTTCATGGCACGCTTACGCAGGCCAGCGTGTACCCCCGCGAAGTCGTCAAACGCGCGCTGGCGCATAATGCCGCCGGACTGATTCTGGCGCATAATCATCCTTCGGGCGTGGCGGAACCGAGTCGCGCCGACGAAAGCCTGACGTCCACGCTCAAATCCGCGCTGGCGCTGGTCGATATCCGGGTCCTGGATCACTTCATCGTCGGCAACGACACGATCACTTCTTTTGCCGAGCGCGGCCTGTTATAAGATAAGTCTCTATTATTGAATTTGTCGTATGGAAACTTGACTTTGCTCGACTAAACATGATATAAATCGCCCTTTTCCGAATTTCGTGGGAGGTCGTTATGGCCCGTGTATGTCAAATTACCGGCAAGTCGCCAATGTCTGGGAACAATGTTTCCCACGCCAACAATAAAACCAAGCGCCGTTTCCTGCCTAACCTGCAATCGCGCCGGTTCTGGCTGGAAAATGAAAATCGCTTTATCCGCCTGCGCGTCAGCACCGCAGCGTTGCGCACTATCGACAAAAAAGGCATTGAGGTCGTGCTGGAAGAAATGATCGCCAAAGGCGAGAAAATTTAAGGAATAGACATGGCTAGCAAAATTCGCGAAAAAATCAAGCTGGAATCTACAGCCGGCACGGGACACTTCTACACGACCAGCAAAAACAAGCGTACTACGCCTGAAAAGCTGGAGTTTATGAAATTCGACCCCAAAGCCAGAAAGCATGTTCTCTACAAAGAACTCAAGCTGAAGTAACCGAGGCATTTGCCTGCTGTATCATTACAGCCGGGCAAAAGCTGTTCTTAGCACCCCCGCCATTTCCCTGCTCGCTCTTTCGAACATTTTCACCCGGGCTATTACCTTACTGCTGGTTTAGCTGCCGGGGCAAATACCGCTTCCGATTGTGGCAACCTGACCTATTTGCAAAATTCAGGTTGCCATTTTAGAATGAATTGTCATAATTGCATCATCCGGTAATCGTCTCTTCTTTCTCGCCAGCAACCGGGAAACAGTATTCAACGTACAAAAGCGGCGGTGAACTCAATACTAAGGAGGACGGCATGCCTATTTTTCATCCCTATTCGTATCGCCTGCTTTTCCTTTGAACCTGGTTTCACTTTAGAAAATTCGGTGACATCCGATGCCATTGGATGACAGGATATTATTACTCTGCCTTGTCATAGTTTCGGCTGCGATGGCGCTGAGCATTTATATCGTGTTGCAGCCCCGCGAACGTAACGGGTTAAGCAAGTGGGCGATTGCCTTAACTCTGGAATCTGCTGCATGGCTGTTATTTGCGATGCACGGCATTACATCGCTGACCGTCTCGGTCATATTCGCCAATTTTCTTCTATCCGCCGCGCAAGCGCTTAAGCTTGCGGCGATCTACGAATACAGGGGACTAAAACTGCCTCGATGGCAATGGGTGTTACCGATATTCGGGAATCTTCTGGTTTTTATCGTTTTGCTTCATCGCCATCTTCACGAACAGATGATTGCCGGAAGTTTTATTTACTCGATACAGATGCTTTTGATACTCGTAGCGCTCGGTCGCGATACCGATTCCCGGGTCGGCCGGGCATGGAATTTACTGTTCAGTTCGACCTTGCTGATACTGACCATCTATCTGCTTCGCGCATTCAACATATTGACCAGCCAGCAATTTTTTGCTTCGCTACCTATTTCAATCACTCCGCATTCGATACTGCTTATCGTTCTTTTGTCCGTAATCGGTTTATGCATTACCGAATCGATGGGTTTCGTCCTGATGATCAAACAGCGTTCCGACCGCGAGATACTCTCGCTGGCCATGACCGACTCGCTGACCGGCATTTTTAACCGGCGCGCATTTATGGCCAACGCCGATAAAGAATGCTCCTCTGCGCAACGCAATGGATTGCCGCTGGCATTATTGATGATAGACGTTGATCATTTCAAAAAAATCAACGATCGATACGGCCACCCGACCGGCGATGAGGTATTGGCAGAAATTGCCCGCATCCTCACTACGCGCTTGCGCAAGGAAGACACCATAGGACGCTACGGAGGAGAAGAGTTTTGCATCCTGCTACCGGGTACCGACGAAAATGGCGCTTTGGCGATAGGTGAAAACTTGAGGCAGGCAATTTCGGCAACACCTTTGACCAAAGGGAAAACGCCCATATTCGCTACCGTCAGCATAGGAATAACTGTGCAACCGCCTATCGACTCATTGGATTCACCCGATTTTACAAAACTGCTCGCCGCCGCAGATACGGCGCTGTATCAAGCAAAAGGTGACGGTCGCAATCGAGTCGTGCTCGTCAACAGCTTACGCACCAGACGATTTCAACCCGAGCTTTAATTTAACGACGAACTTAATGTATCAGCCAGAACGTCGCGCATGCCCATAATATTACCGCTCCAAGCAAATGCGGATCGCGCACCACATCGTGCGACGGATCGCCTCCGCCTCCTTGCCGGTGCAACAAATAAATATAGCGAAATACGCCGTACATTACGAACGGCACAGTATAAATCAGGTTCGGAGTGCCATGCACTCGTATCGTATCCGAGCTCATCGTATACAGACTATAGCTCATGATCACGCCCGTTGCCGTAATCCCTATCATCTTGTCGAGCAGTACCGGACTATAATATGCCAGCACTTTACGATGAGCGGCCTTGTCCACCGTCAATTCGATCATCTCGGCCCGGCGTTTGGCAAAACCTAAAAACAGCGTCACCATCAAGCCGCATAATAACAACCATTGCGACGGAGGTATGCCCACGCCCAGCGTCCCGGCCAGGATTCTCAGCATGAAACCGGCCGCGATAATAAAAACATCGAGGATGACAATATGCTTCAAATACACCGAATATGCCAGATTCATTACCGCGTACGCCACAATGATAGCCAGAACCGCGTACGAGACCGAACTTGCCAGACCGACAGCGCATACCGCGAGTATCAATGCGAACAATCCGGCAGTAGTCATTCTTATTTGCTGCGCCGCCAAAGGACGCAAGCATTTTACCGGATGCAGGCGGTCACGCTCGCAATCGGCCATATCGTTTACCACATAAATCGCACTGGAAATCAGCGAAAACGCTATTGCAGCGACTACCACGCGATACACCAGATATTCGTCATGCCA
Organism: Pseudomonadota bacterium; assembly: GCA_021794855.1. Next base: position 8,220 of record JAJYPZ010000003.1, read on the forward strand.
TGCGTGGCCGAAAATCAACCCGGTAAACACGAAACCGTTTTTCAGCCATTGGTGCGGTCGCATCAGCCGCCATAAATTCAGTATAACTTTCATCGATTCGGGCTTTCTGTAAACAGCGTCTCCTTTCTCCCGCCGCAAAAAACGTTCAGAGAAAGCAGTCTGGAAAATTCAGGAATACGGATCAAATAATCGCCTGATCATGTTGCAGCCGGCATTTGTCTGTAAAAGGCATAATCCGCCCAGGCCAGCAATTCCCGATCGCCTTTGCTGTCGCCGTAGGCGTACAGTGTATACGTTTCGCGCGCCCCCAATATATCGTTCAGCCGGCGCACTTTTTCCGCGCCATAACAATTCCTGCCCAGCAATTCGCCGGTATACATTCCGTTATCGCTCGCCAGCCGAGAACCGACGACTTCGAGACCGCCGGTTGCTTCGGCCCACGGTCGCAGATAGCATTCCAGCGAGGCGCTGACGATTACGCAACGATGCCCCTGTTGCTGATGCCAGCGCAAGCGAGTCAAGGCAGCGGGGCGCACGAAGTGAGGCAATCTGGCCGCCGCAAAATCCCGCGCCATCCGATCCACATCGTCCACATCATTGCCGCGCAAAAACTGCGTCAGCAAGCGGTTTTTAACGGCGTGATTATTGATTATGCCAAGCAGATAGGCCAACAGACCGGGCGACAGCGTCAACATCTGCCGCAGATAACGCCCTCTGCCAGCCATCATTTGCAAAAACGGCAAGAACGTATCGCGTCGGGTAATGGTACCGTCAAAATCGAAAGCGGCTACGACATCCCGACTCATAGCTTCAGCCGCTTGAATACCGCTTCCGGGATCAGCTTGATAACCAGCATAATATACCGCCAGAAACCCGGCACATAAATCACGTCTGCAGATTTATGCAAGGCCGCGACGATCTGTTTGCCGACGTATTGCGGCGACGCCACCAGAAACAAACCCGGCATGCCGTAAGTCATCGCCGTGTCGACAAAGCCCGGTTTTACCGTAATGACGCGGACGCCGCTGCCGTACAGTCGATTGCGCAAACCTTGCAGATACAAGGCTAAACCGCCTTTTGCCGCGCCGTAGGTATAATTGCTCTGGCGGCCTCGGTCACCGGCTACGGAACCGATACCGATAATAAATCCCTGTTCACGCGCTTCGAGGTAATTGGCGCAATGGCTTAGTATGGAAGCGGCTGCGGTAAAATTTACCAGAATTACCTCCGCTCCGGCATCAAAATCACGCGCTGCCTGCTGATCGCCCAGATAGCCCATCGCCAGCACGACACCGTCGATTTCTCCCATGCTGCTGATTGCCTGGGCAAAAAACCGGGCATGATCGCCCAGAGATTCTGCAGCAAATATTCCCCAGCCGGCCTTGATCCGATAGCGTATCGTCAAATCCGCAGCGATCCGCGTCAACTCTTCGGCATCGCGACCGGCGAGATACAAATCATGCCCCTGCTGCGCAAATTCGGCCGCGGTGGCCCGTGCAATCGCGGAGGTCGCACCGAGGATGAGCACAATCTTACGCATCTCCCAACCCCAGGCGGCGCGACAGGCTGGATTCAAACCGATGCGCGGGATCGACCGCCTGCTTTATCAGTTGCCAGTCCCGATAGCGCGGATACATGGCGCGAAACGTTTGCGCGGTCAGCACTGCATCCTTGGCAAGATAAACCCGACCGCCGTGTTCGAGGACGATACGATCCAGCATCCGCAGCAAATCGAATACGCCGCGGTCGCGCACAGGAATATCCAGCGCCAGCGTATAGCCAGCCAGCGGAAACGAAAGCAGCGCAGAATTCTGGACGCCGAGCCGCTTCAATACTGCCAGGAACGAAGCCCGTCTGCTTTGCGACAAGGCCTGCAGCAACGCGGTCACGGCGGTCAGCGCGCCCGCTTCGGGAACGACGCACTGATATTGCACAAAACCGCGTTTGCCGTACAGCCTGTTCCAGTCGGCAATACGGTCCAGCGGATAAAAATAATGCTGATAGTGAGCGAAATAAGGCTTGGTTTTACGTCCTTGCCGACGATAATATACGGCGTTGAATAGCTGTACCGTCACCGGATTCAACGCTGCCGCCGGTAAATCGAAAGGCACTGAACGGGTTCTTCCGGACACAGCGGCGACTGACAGGTCAGCAGGCAAATCTTCGCGGGCTGCGTGATGCCCCCGCATCAATACACTGCGACCCAGCTGTTTTCCGGCTGCCAGACAATCGATCCACGCTACGCTGTATTGATCGTCCAGGGCCGGATCGGCAAAGAGCGCAAACGTCTCCGCCAGATTTTTCGCGGCATGGTGCTGCACCTGCAAATAGCTGCTGCCTATGCGCCTCAGCTTCAGGCTGATTTCGCCGACTATCCCGGTCAGGCCCATTCCGCCTATGGTCGCCCAGAACAGGGCCTGATTTTTGGTAGCGGAACAAGTGACCCGGCTCTCATCTGCCAGTATCAATTCCAGTTCCAGAATATGCTGGCCGAACGTGCCGTCGTGATGATGGTTTTTACCGTGCACGTCGGCGGCGACGCATCCGCCCAGCGACGCCCATTGCGTACCGGGTGTCACCGGCAGAAACCAGCCGTGCGGAGTTATCGCCGCCAGCACCTCGGCCAGCGTTACGCCGGCCTCGGCGCGTAAAATTCCGGCAACGGCATCGAAAACCAGCAAACGATTGACGCGCTCGGTCAAAATGACGCGTTTACCGAGAGCGGCATCGCCGTAACTGCGTCCCTGTCCGCGGGCTATCTGCCGTTCGGCAGTAACCTTCATATCCCGATAGCGTTCCGGCCGCACCGATTCGCATTGTTCTACCGGAAACCGGCCCCAGCCGGACAAGGCGCTGTTTAATACGCCTGATTGATTACCCACGAGCGCTCATATTTTCTATTTTCATCATTCTAATCCATCAATTCGGCTTGCCAAGCCCGGATTCAACGCGGACAACTCGCCGGGTAAAAATACTTGTCGCAGAAATAACAGGAAGCATGCGGCAAAAACGCCGGTATCCGATAATAACGGTCGCGGATTTGCGCCAGTATTCCGGCGCGGTATGCCGGATAATTAAAATCGTAGCCTAAAGTCAAATACAGCCCGGCACCTCGCACGACCAGTTTGCGCACCTCGACTTTGGCAAAATATGGCGTGTATTTTTGCAGTACCGGTGGCGATTTATCGATAGTCAGTATATTACGTCCCGCCATTTGCCGATAGTCGGTAATCATGTCGTCCTGCCGAGCATGTCGGGAACCGGCACCGAACACGAAAAATTCCTTGCCGGAAAATCGTTTTTCCTCATGATAGGACAAAACCGCCGAAGAAGAATAACCGTCGGTCGCCATTAAAAAATCGGGCGCGTAAGGCTGCAGTTTCGTCAGGACATCGTCCGTATGCATCAGCAGCACATATCCGCCATACAATTTTCCATGCCCCCATAACGATGCCGGCGCAGCGAGCAAAGCCGCCACGACCAGCAAATGCAGCGCGCTGAACCAGCCCATGAACCGGGCTGTTTTTATCAGTTGCGCGACCGACAGACGCTGCGCCAGCAGCAGATAAAGAAAAGGGTAAAAAGCCAGTACCCAATGCAGCCCTATCGTTTTTCTGAACGACAGCAGCAGAAAGAACAGCAGCGGCAATGCGAATACGCAGGCATACAGACGGAACGACATATCGACAGGTGCTTTGACGGCGTTACGTTGCCGCCACCAGTAATAAATAATGGGCGGCGTTATCAGATAGAAGGTAGTGCCGACGTAGAGCAGCACGTTATGCCAGGAAAAGCGGGCACCGGTATTGCGGTTGTACAGATTAAACAGAATATTGTCCCAGCAGTGCGTGTAATTCCAGTACACATTCACTGCGACAAAAGGCGCCGTCGCTGCAAGCATGATCGCAAAATTACCCCAGCGGCGCTTGCCTGACAAGGCGAACATGAAAAACGCCAGATACGCCAGTCCGAGCAGGACGGCGAAATATTTGGACAGGAATGCGAGCCCCATCCCGGCGCCCGCTAGCGCGTACCACCACCGGCTATCGCGTTCCAATGCTCGAACCAGCGCGTATACGGACAGGAAAACAAACAGGATCAAAGGTGTATCGGTTGTTATCAATACGTCCAGAATATTGACCGGAGAGAGCAGAAATATGCCTGCCGCCCATGCCGCACGCTCCGTACCGTAAGGGACCAGCAAACGATAAATCAGCACGCCGATGAATGTCGAAAACAGGACTGCAGGCAGCCGCATCAGCAATTCGCCGTCGCCCAAGAAGCGAAGCAGATACAGCATCCAGCCGACCATGGGCGGATGATCGTAATAACCGAAATCCAGATGTTTCGCCCATACGATAAAATATGCTTCATCGCCGGACATGGGAAGGAAATACGCCAGTACCAGCTTGATCAGCAAGGTAACGGCGAGAATACGTATAAAGGACTTGCTAGCGTTCATTAAGAGATCTTTGCACGGAATAGCGCGGTTCAGAGCAGGCGCAAACGAAAATTTCGTCTAACCACGGGAATTGGCCTCAAGCCGGGCGCATTTGAGCATTTTTAAAAGGAATATGCACCACCGCGGCAGTCGCGTCCGGTTCTCATTATATAATTTTACCTCAACCGGTTCTATCCATTCGGGTAGAATAAGCTTTTTAGCCAATTTACGGAGTCGTCATGAGCGAACAGGAAGTTCAGGCAGTTTTTGCCATAGAAAAATTATACGTTAAAGATCTTTCGGTAGAAGTGCCGAACGCACCGCAAATTTTTCTGGAGCGCGAAACGCCGGAAATTGGCGTGCAGCTGACGACCTTAAGCAGTTCCATCGCCGACGATGTCTATGAAATCGTGCTGACGGCCACGATTACCGCCAAAACCGGCGAAACCACCATGTTTCTGGTCGAAGTCGCCCAAGCGGGCATTTTCCGCATCGCCCAAATCCCTTCCGATCAGCTCGAAGCGGTGCTTGGCATAGGTTGTCCCAACATCGTTTTTCCATACCTGCGCGAAACGGTTTCGGATCTGGTCAGTCGTGCCGGATTCCCTCCGGTCATCCTGAATCCGGTCAACTTCGAAGCGCTGTATTTACAACAGAAACAAAATTCCACTAACGGCACGACTACGCATTAAGTCCGATATACATGCTCCGCAACGCATTCATATTTTTGCTCCTGCTCATTGCCATTCCTGCACTGGCGGCAGATTTTCGTTCCGCAACGGGACCGGCAACGATACTTTACGACGCGCCATCGACCGCAGCAAAACCGCTGTTTGTCATTAATCGGGGCTATCCCCTGGAAGTCCTGGTCAATCTTGCCGGCTGGGCAAAGATCCGCGACAGCGGCGGCATCGTAGCGTGGGTACAGCAATCGCAACTTGGTACCGAACGAACGGTCGTAGTGCGCAGCGCATCCGACATCCTTGCGCAGCCGAAGGACCGCGCCGCGGTAACCGCGCATGTTGCAGCCGGGGTCATCCTGATCTGGCTGCAAACGCTACCGGGCAATTGGGTCGAGGTGCGCCTGCCGGATCAGAATACCGGCTACATCAAACTGGATAAGGTCTGGGGCGCATGAAGATCGCAATCCTCGGCGCCGGCGCATGGGGTACGGCACTGGCCGTGCATTTTTGCGCTCTGCACGAGGTAACCCTGTGGGCGCGCAATT
>JAJYPZ010000246.1 GCA_021794855.1 Pseudomonadota bacterium
CCGGGATTGCTATCCAAAATATTTTCGTACTTGGCATGGCGCAGTTCATCGACGCGGCTTTGCTGTTGCGAGAGCAAAGATTCGCGTGAAACGATCGGCGGCGCAGCCGAAATACCCGCATCGAACGGGCTCTCCCGGCGCAGATGCGCGATATACGCTGTACGGATCATGATTTTGGACGGCACGCAACCGACATTGACGCAAGTGCCCCCTATAGTACCGCGTTCTATCAACGTGACTTGCGCTCCGCGTTCGACCGCTTTCAACGCCGCAGCCATTGCTCCCCCGCCACTACCGATGATGACGATATGCAAGCCGTTGCCTGAGGCACCGGACTTGGCGGACTGATCGCGGGGGGGCGATGTCGCAGTACTATCGCTGACGAATGCGTGATAGCCTGCTGCAGTAACAGCTGCAGTCAGCGACTCCGCCGCCGTACCCGGCGCTGTCACTACTTGTGCCGTGCCCTGCGGCCAGGACACCAGCGCTGATTGTACGCCCGGCACCTTTTCCAGACTTTGTTTGATATGTACGGCACAAGCGTGGCAGGTCATGCCGCTAATCTTTAAATGAGTCATCTCAATTTCCTTTTGGGTAGCTTCGTGCATCCGGGTAGTCATTTAGAATTCCGGCTGGATTTATTCGGCAATTCGCAATGATCGGTACCGCAACGGCGATTCGCCGGCGATACAAAATCCCATATAGCGACCCCTATCATCAATGCCAACCCGACGTAAAGCAATGCGGCGGTCCATTTATGGCCGCGAAATAACAACGTATCGGCCAATACGATAGCCGGTCCGATCATACCAAGCAGGCTACGGTGCCACTGTCTATGGGCAAACCAGCCCAGAGCGTTAGCCGCCAGCGCCAAGGCGGCGAATAACGGTAACAGTGTTGATACCAGCAGCCGTTCGTATTGGCTCAGAAAACCCAGTCCGATGGCTGCACCCAAACTCGCCAAAGCCGGAAAACAGGCTGCACAACCCATTGCGGAAACCAGGCTGCCGAATAGCCCTGCCTTGTCGGCAATACGTGTAATGAGTGCCATGAAATCGCTCCCGTATCATAATTGGTGGATCATTGTTTAACGGTGGCAACATAACCGGCGTCTTTGGTCGTATTCACCAATTGCTGCGGATTGGTTTTGCTGTCGTCATAAGTAATCACGGCTTCTCGTTGCTCGATATGCGTATCGATTTTGCTTACGCCTCTCACTTGGGAGAGCGCTTTTTTGACTGTAATCGGACAGGCGGCACAACTCATGTCCGGTACGATTAAGGTTACTGTTCTGCTTGTTGCCAAAGCAGGGGTAACGAAAGCGGCAAACATGAGAGCAACATAGATTTTTTTCATCAACGGTTCCTCTGATCAATAAAATAAGGGAAGTACATACGGAAACCCGAGCGCGACAACCACCAGCGCTACAACGATCCAGAAAATCCATCGATAGCTGCGTTGCACACGAGGTATGGAGCAAACCTCTTCGGGCTGGCAACTACCGGCCTGGCGGTAAATGCGTTTCCAGGCAAAAAACAAGGCAATCAGCGCCACAACAATAAAGTACGGCCGGTATGGCTCCAGTACTGTCAGGTTGCCGATCCAGGCTCCGCTGACACCCAGCGTAACCAGTACCAGCGGGCCCAGACAACACGTGGACGCCAGTACGGCGGCAAGGGCGCCCGCATACAAAGCTCGATACCCATTTCCGGATTCGGACATTTTTTGCCTTTCAAAACTGACATGGTAAGCGTAAGCTTATTTCCGGAGTCAAGTACGGAGTCAAGCGTTATGGAAAATTATTTAAACAACCTGACGATCGGTGCATTTGCCCAAGCCGCCGGCGTCCATATCGAAACGATACGCTTTTATCAGCGCAAGGGTTTATTGCTCGAACCAATCAAACCCTTGGGCGGTATCCGGCGTTACGGCAAATCCGATGTTGCCCGCGTCCGATTCGTAAAAATGGCGCAAGGGCTGGGTTTTAGTCTGGATGAAATTGCAGAATTACTGCAATTGGAGGATGGCACCCACTGCGAAGAAGCCAGCCGTCTGGCTGAACAAAAATTGGTGGATGTGCGCGTAAAACTGGCGAATTTGCAAAAGATGGAAATGGTCCTGAGCGAATTGGTTCGGGCCTGCCATACCAAAAACAGCCCCGATGGCTGTCCGCTGATTACGAGTCTGCATGCCGAAAATGCAGACAACCTGGTTCGGTTCGAAATGTGAAAGTAATGCCCGGCAGATACAGTTAATGGCGTTGCAGTTTTTCGAAGTGTTGCAGCAGGCTCCTTAACCCTTGCGTCAGTTTTTTTTGCTTATGGATAACGATATAAAAACGGCGGGTGAATTTCGGCAGTACGGTCGGTACAATTACCAGCTTGCCGGTTTCCAGCGCGTCGGCAACGACGAGACGGGACATGCAACTGATGCCAAGACCATTCGTGGCCGCGCATTTGATCGCTTCGGAATTGCTGAATTCGATACCGTGCTGTAAATGGTGCAAATAAGGCAGCAAGGCCTGGTTGATTATTTCGCGCGTGCCGGAACCGAGTTCGCGCAACAGCCAGACGGCATCGCGCAATGCCGCGAGCGATACCGGTTTGCCCGGAGCCAGTCCGGAAAGTATCGGATCGTTCTGAGCCGAGACGATCAGCAATTCGTCTTCGAGCCAGGGAATTACCTTTAGATCGGGTTCATGGCAATAACCTTCTATCAACCCGATATCCAGTTCAAAATTGATCAGTTTCTGGGTAATTGCCGCAGTATTTTCTATAGTTACCTGCGCCCGCCAGCTGGTTTGAGCTTCCGCGGGCAAACCTAGTCGAAACTGAGCCAGAATTGGCGGCAGCAGATAATTGCCCAAAGTAGTGCTTGCGCCTATGCGCAAGCCGCCACTGTGTAAGTGCTCATTTTTTGCCCATCGCTCGATGCTGTCGCCAGCATCGATCAATGCTTGCGCCTGCGGCAACAGACTGCGACCGTTGTCGTTGATCATCAGCCGTTTCGATACCCGGTCGAACAGATTCATCCCTAACAGGCGTTCCAGTTCATTCAGAGCGGCACTCGTCGCCGATTGCGATAAAGCCAGGGCTTCGGCAGCTGCACAGGTACTGCGTTGCTCGGCGATGGCGACAAATATTTGCAACTGACGCATGCTAAGATGGTTCATGCTTGGACCTTTATCGACA
>JAJYPZ010000247.1 GCA_021794855.1 Pseudomonadota bacterium
CTTGTGACGGGAGGCAGGAACATATTTAATTCTGGCGGAAGCTGTGAGATTCGAACTCACGGACGATTGCTCGTCGGCTGTTTTCAAGACAGCTGGGTTAAACCGCTCCCCCAAGCTTCCGGATTTTCGAACGAAGAGCGCTTGCTCTTAAGCGCTTATCTTTGACGTGAGCGTTTTTACTCACACGATATTTTAACTCAAAACAACCTGCTCAACTACTTGTATTATGACGTGGCTTTTTGGCACTTTCTGATCCTGCACGTCAACAATAAAAAATAAAAAGCTGTTAAATTTAAAATATTACTTAATAATCATTAAATTAATAATTGGCATAATAAATGCATTAAATTATATAACCAAATCAAATACTGGCGCCATGCTCGATCATTTAATCAAAAAAATCCGCTCGAAATTACGCTGGGGTGAAACTTCTCCTCTCGATAGTCTCTCGTCGACGCATACCTGGGTAGCTGCTTTGCAGGGATTGTCCGAATACGAAGCGCATCAGGAAGTGCTGGTGATGCTGGAAAAATTCAATCGGCTGGGGCCGTCGTTCAGCGAACAGCATTTGCATATTCTCGGCGTGATCGAACATGCAGGCTCCAAACTGCAGCATCAGCTTATCGCCCGGTTTCTGAAAAGCCAGGCCGATATCGAATACGGCGACATAACACACTGGACGGAAATCACAACTTTTTATGCCTTACTGGCAGGGTCGTATCAAAGCATCAGCCTGATTGAATCGACCCGCAACAAATACGCTTCTTCTTTATCGATCGCGGTGTTACGAGCTTTGCATTATCAGGGGAAATTAATTCAGTGGCGGTATTTGCGCTACGAAATGCCGGGACCGCAAGACTGGGAAATATTGCATAAACTGTATCAGATTGCAGTAGAAAAGGGATTTTCGGATCGCTCTTTAATTCTCAAAGGTAGTGCCTATTGCACTTGCCAGTCGGTTTACGCGCGTATATTACTGTTACATCTGATACGCCCGATAGGATTAAGCCCTCTGGAAATCGAGCTGGCAGCCTATTGGACATGGAAATGGCGCGACACGATACAATTAAGCGATCATCTCGACCCTGCACGTCATACGCATTTTATTACGGCGGGCGACAATGCAAGTCCGCAACCTCTGGATAACACCATGCCGCCTGTTTCCGCTGCGTACTACTGGTCTGTCAGCGAAACCGTCGAGCAACTGAAGAATCTTGGTCAAACCCTGGCGCAATCTGCAAGCCAGATCAAACTCTACGGCGTTTTCTTTACCGCTGACAAGCGGGAGGCGATCAAGCACATACTTTTCCGGTTGACGAGCAGAAATTCGACACATACCTATACTGTCACTGCCTTTCCGGAACGGATCAAGGTAAGCTGGGGCGAGAAAACCGTCATTGCCGAGCTGGCTGACAGTCGAAGCCGCCATCCCGTTTCCGCCCATCACGAGATGATCGGCCATCCGGACGAAAATCATTACCGTTTGAATATCGATTCCGGTTCTTCCCACCTCAAAACCGGTTTGAACGAGCTATTGATTTCCTATAACGACCAAATGACCGAGATACTTGCATTATCTGCCATACGCTGGATTGAAAAATCCTGCGCCACCGAACTCACGCTCGGAATGGAAAAAATCGGCCACCTCCCGCGACTAGTGACTTTTAATGCCCTTGCGGACAGTGCCGGGCCACGCATGCTCGGCAAAGCCGGGGACGAAGGAAAATTTATTGCCGTCGTGACCAGCGAACCGAATGCATTGATCTCTTTTCGCGCGATACCGAGCCGTTATCTGGATATGCGCGACGGAGATTATATTTACCGGATACGGCTGCAGGAAATTCTGGAACAGAGTCGCAGCTGGGTGCGGATACAATTTACGCTGCTTACCCGCTGCTATCAGCCAGTACAGAAATCAGCCTGAACGAATTAACGCGAGCGCCGTGCAATATCGCCGATATGAAAACCGAATTCGCCATTGCGCCGGTCTTCGAAATATTGGCGCAAAGACGCTTCTATCGTTAAAAAAGCAATCTCGTCCCACGGAATTTCCGCTTCGTTCATCAGCTTCACTTCCAGACTTTCTTCGCCTGCGGCAAAATCCAGACTCAACAGTCGGGCACGGAACATCAGATATACCTGACTGATATGCGGCAGGTTATATAACGTAAACAAATGCAGAATTTCCACCTGCGCCCCAGCTTCTTCCAGCGTTTCGCGCAAAGCGCCCTGTTGCGTCGTTTCGTTATTTTCCATGAATCCGGCAGGCAGCGTCCATTTACCGTATTGCGGTTCGATCGCCCGTCTGCACATCAATACTTTGTCTTCCCATTCGGCAAGACAGCCGACGACCATCTTAGGATTCTGATAATAAATCGTCTCGCAGACAGGACACACATCACGCAAGCGGTTATCGCCTGCCGGAATAATTTGCGTTACCTCAGTGCCGCACTCGCCGCAAAATTTCATAGTCTCTCCATCAAAGAATCCGGTCGCATCATGCGCTGCGCTATCATCGCGCCGTCATTCCGCACATCGACCAAACCTAAAAACAGGGTGTGACAGTATACCCGCATCAGTCCGCTTACGCTGCCTGCAAGTTCGAATCGCGGCTGCTGTCCGCGCAACAAGGCCTGTGCCTGAACGGAACCGACTTCGATGGACGGCAAATAGCCGACCAGCGCATCGGGGCTGGATAATCTCGCATCACGCTGCGCACCGTCATCGGTAGCCAGTTGATCCAGACCGACGGCATCCGCGAGCTGGAAACCGCCGCTGGACAAACGCGTCAATTGCGTCAGGTGCGCGCCACACCCTAATACCGCGCCGATATCTTCCGCCAGAGTACGAATATAGGTGCCTGCGCTACAAGCCACTTCTATCGTCAATTCAACGCCGGCATAATCCAGCAAGCCGATACTTCGTATATGAACGGGACGAGCGACGCGTTCGACTGTGATGCCAGCGCGAGCATATTCGTATAAAGGCTTGCCCTGAAATTTGAGTGCGGAATACATGGGCGGCGTTTGCATGCCAGAGCCGACAAATCGGGCGAGTACGGCGTCAAGTAGCGCCGGCTCGACCTGGACGTCGCGAATTTCGAGCACATCGCCTTCCAGATCGCCGGTAGTCGTGGTAACGCCCAGCCGCAAAACGGCGCGATAGCGTTTATCGGCTTCGAGTTGATATTG
>JAJYPZ010000004.1 GCA_021794855.1 Pseudomonadota bacterium
ATCTGCCTCGCCCGGTAAAACCTAGTTTTTCCGTCGTGGTCGCTTTTACGTTCACCGCGCCGATTTCCGCGCCCAGATCGGCAGCGATGTGCTGGCGCATCATTTCGATATGCGGCGCCATTCTCGGCGCCTGTGCGATGATAGTGCAATCCAGATTCGTCAGGCAATAACCGCGCTCGGCAAGCAGGCCGGCTACAGCGCGCAACAGTTCGCGGCTGTCGATATTCCGGTAACGCGCATCGGTATCGGGAAAGTGACGGCCGATATCGCCCAGTGCAGCCGCCCCGAGCAGCGCATCGCAGATCGCGTGCAGCAGGACGTCGGCATCGGAATGCCCTGCCAGTCCGAACGGATGGGGAATATCCACGCCCCCGACAATCAATTTGCGTTGCGGTGCAAATGCATGCACATCAAATCCTTGCCCTATACGAAAATTATTCATTATCCAGAACCGCCATTAGTTGATAATCCTGTCGGCAACATTCATTGCCGGTGCTCCATGTTGCCGCTGAGCGAATATCGCTCTCGCCATCTCCAGATCGTCAGGAAAAGTGACCTTGAAATTACTGCTGCTCGCTGTCACGAGCAAGGGCGCAAAGCCCAATGCTTCTATCGCACTGGCCTCGTCGGTGGGAGCCGGCACCGAACCGGCATTCAGCGCCCGCAACAAAAGTGCATGCCGGAACATTTGCGGCGTCTGCGCCTGCCATAACCGTTCGCGCGGTTCGGTGGCGCTAATCCGGTTTTGCCCGTCGCCGCGTTTCAAGGTGTCGGCAAGCGGAATAGCCAGCAAGCCGCCCACCGTATCGTCGGCTACGTCATCGAGCAGGCTATCGATCAAAGCGCCGGTCAGACAAGGGCGCGCTGCATCGTGGACCAGTATCCAGTCGTCAGCCGAAACCGGCATCGCAGCGAGGCCATTGGCTACGCTTTCGGCACGCGTTGCGCCGCCACAACGTAATACTACCACTTTACTGCCAAATTCAGACCAGTCGTAGCTATTCCAATAACTGTCTTCGCTGGATAATACGACAAACACCCGTTCGATTCTCGGCGATTGCGCCAATACGCGAACTGCATGATAAATCATAGGATAACCAGCGATATCGAGATACTGTTTGGGCGAGTCGATGCCCATGCGCGTACCGACGCCGGCCGCCGGTATCAGTCCGTAATAGTGGCTCATGCCTAACGCCTTCAAAAATATTAATAATGCAATAGTCCCGGCTCAAGTCATTCAGCATCAGGTTTGCTTAAAACCGGGATTAAGATTATAGTCGAAATACGTTTGTTCTCCGTCTTTTATACCAGGGTATTTGCCATGCTTGCCCCTAGTAAGCTCATCGACTCATACGGTCGTCGCATCGATTATGTAAGGGTTTCGGTCACAGATCGCTGCGATTTGCGTTGTAATTATTGCATGCCTGAAGGGTATCGCGACTTCGAAGAGCCCTCGCATTGGCTCACTTTCGACGAAATCGAACGCCTGTTGAGCGCATTCGCAAAAATAGGACTGCGGCGGGTCCGCTTAACTGGTGGCGAACCCTTACTGCGCCGCAACATCGCACAATTGAGCGCCAGAATTACCCGTATTCCGGGTATTAATGACCTGTCGATGTCAACCAATGCCACCCAACTTGAAAAACATGCCGTAGCGCTTAAGGCTGCCGGAGTGACTCGCCTTAATGTCAGCCTGGATTCCTTGCGTCCGGAGCGGATCAAAGCGATCACCAAACGTGACGTTCTGGCAGACATTCTGGCTGGGCTTGCCCACGCCAGACAGGTCGGCTTCGAACAGATTAAAATCAATATGGTTGCGATGCGCGGCACCAATGACGATGAAATCGAAGCGATGGTGGCGTATTGTCTGGAGCAGGGATTCATTTTGCGCTTGATCGAAACCATGCCTATAGGCAAGACCGGCCGCAATACCGCCTACCTGGATTTGCAGCCGGTCAAGGCGATGCTTGCGCAGCGTTACGGATTGATCGATGCCGCACTGCCCGGCGGCGGTCCGGCTCGCTATCTCGCCACGCCCGACGGCAATTTTTCGGTCGGGTTTATCACCCCGATTTCACAGCATTTTTGCGATACCTGCAATCGCGTACGGCTGGCGGTCGACGGCACTTTGTATTTATGTCTCGGCCAGGAAAACAAATTCGAATTCCGTCCGCTGTTGCGCGACGGCGCAAGTGACAGCGAACTCGAAGCGGCTATTCTGCAGGCCATCAGCTATAAGCCCGAACGTCATGAATTTATCGAGCAGCCCGACAAGATCGTTCGATTCATGTCCATGACCGGCGGCTAAGCGTCCGGAACAATAAGATATCTACTAAACAAATAAATATGCGACGCTATTGAAGTTACATATTGAAAAACAAGCTGATTAATTCAGGCTTTTTGGCATTTACGGCATTAGCGGAGTAAAATTCTGCCTCCGCTCATACAATCACGATTAATTATGTCCGACGACACCTTGCGACTTTCCAAGCTCATGTCTCAGCGCGGAATTTGCTCCAGGCGCGAAGCCGATGCCTACATTGCTCGCGGCTGGGTAACAGTCGACGGAATCCCGGTGACCGAACTGGGAACCAAGGTTTTGCCCGATTGCCGCATCGAATTGCTGCAACCGGCAAAACGCGAACAGAACCAGTCCGTCACCATACTGCTCAACAAACCGATCGCGTATGTGTCGGCGCAAGCGGAAAACGGCTATAAACCCGCCAGCATGCTTGTTACCGCAGAACAACATTACGCCGGAGACGAATCCGGTATCGCCTACTCCAACGAACATGCCTACGGCCTGGCACCCGCCGGGCGACTCGATATCGATTCCAGTGGCTTGCTGGTACTGACGAAAGATGGCCGTATCGCCAAACAGCTGATCGGCGAAAACTCCGAAATCGACAAGGAATATCTGGTACGAGTGGAAGGAACGCTGTCCGCCCAAGGCTTGCAATTGCTCAATCATGGCTTGAAACTGGACGGTGAGGCCCTGCGCCCCGCACAAGTCGCCTGGCAAAACGAAGATCAACTGAGTTTCATTCTGCACGAAGGCAAAAAACGCCAGATCCGGCGCATGTGCGAGATGGTCGGTCTCAAGGTCATCGGCTTGAAGCGCGTACGCATCGGCAAGGTACTGCTCGGTAACCTGCCGGTGGGGCAATGGCGTTATCTTGCACCGCACGAGCATTTTTAAAGGCATATATGACAGAGCACTTTATCATCGGCAAAGACGCCGCGCTTGAAACGACGATCACCACCCTGCAGACACGTCTGGCGGCGCTGGACTTCAGCATAGAAGAACGATCCTGGCTTAATCCGGTCAGCGATGTATGGTCGGTGCATATTCGCGACAGCGACTGCCCTCTGCTCTTTACCAACGGCAAGGGCGCGTCGAAACTGGCCGCACTCGCCAGCGCGCTGGGCGAGTTTTTCGAGCGTCTGGGTACGCATTATTTCTGGACGCATTATTATCTGGGCAACACGATCGCTCAGCATCCTTTCGTCCATTTCCCCCAAGAACGCTGGTTCCCCGTCGACGAAGACGGCGCATGGCCGGAAGAAATCCTGAATACCGCTTTACGCGAGTTTTACGACCCGGATTATGCCATCGATGCTGGCGCGCTGATCGACCGCAATTCCGGCAATGCGGCACGCGGTATTTGCGCTCTGCCGTATCGTCGCGCAAGCGATGACGAAACCTGCTGGTTTCCGGTCAATATCATCGGCAATTTATATGTCAGCAACGGCATGGCTGCCGGCAATACCGCCGCGGAAGCCCGTACCCAGGCCCTGTCGGAGATATTGGAGCGGCACGTCAAATTTCGCGTGATACGCGAAGGGCTTTGCCTGCCCGACGTACCCGAATCCGTAATCGGGCGTTATCCCGGTATAGCAAAAAGCATCGCCGAATTGCGCGCGGCGGGATTCGGCATCTTGGTCAAGGATGCCACGCTGGGCGGCAATTATCCGGTCATGAACGTGACCATGCTGCATCCGCACGATCAGGGCTGTTTCGCCAGTTTCGGCGCGCACCCGCGCTTCGAGGTCGCGCTGGAACGTGCATTGACGGAGCTATTGCAAGGCCGCGATCTCGATGCGCTGGCGGGTTTCCACGAACCCGGTTTCGATATGGAAGAAATCGCCGACCCGCAAAATCTGGAAATTCATTTCGTCGATTCCAGCGGTATTATCAGTTGGCGATTTTTAAGCGACCGACCGGATTTCGCTTTTGCCGACTGGGATTTCCGCGGCACGACCACCGAAGAATTCGGCTGGCTATGCGGCCTCATCCACAAAACCGGGCATGATATTTACATAGCCGACTATGCCGAACTCGGCGTCTACAGTTGCCGCATCATCGTCCCCGGCATGTCGGAAATTTATCCGGTAGACGACCTCGAATGGGACAACAACAGCATTGCCAACGAATTGCGCCCCGCGATCCTGAATCTGTCCCGGCTGAATGACGACGAATGCCGCGTCCTGCTCGACGCCCTGAACGAATTGGGAATAACCGACCAGCAACCGGTCGCGCCGTTCATCGGACTGGCAGCCGAACCCGATTCGCACTGGAAGGATTTGCGCATCGGCGAACTCAAAACCCTCCTCGCGCTTGCCCTGACCGACACCGAAGCGACGCTGGAAGGCTGCGACTGGATCAGGAGCTTCGCGCAAATCAATCCCGAACGCCGGAAATTATACCGCTGCATTTCCACATTGTTGACGATGGACGATGCCCAACCGTATCACACCAACCTCGAGCTGCTGTACGGAGCAGATACCGTGCGGCTCGCGCGTGATCTGCTCGACGGCAAACACCGGTTTATGGATCTCGGAGCCCCCGGCATGGATCTAACCGGTTGCGAATTACATCAACGGCTGCTTAAGGCTTACAGGAAAATCTCCGCTCCATTCGGGAAGCTTCACATAGTTTGCCCAGAGATTTTTTAATATTATTCATGGCGACACTCACACGTCATACGTATCAAGATCAAGCAACACGCTGTGAGTATAAAACCCGTTAATGGGGCAATACTAAGACGCAATGGTTTCAGCATCATAATCGCAATAACAGCAATGCCTGTGACCAAACAGAGGTGAGATTGTTAACCTGTGTACCTTACTCCGCCTCATCGATCCAGGTCATCTGGATCGCTTCCAGTATCTTTTCGTTGGAGCGCTCCGGATCGTCGCTGAATTCCGGCAATTCGACTACCCAGCGGTGCAAATCGGTAAAGCGGATCGTTTTCGGATCGACATCCGGATGCATTTCAATCAGTTCGATCGCGATTTCCAGCGTGTCGGTCCATTTCATCTCAATGTCCTTCTTTAACCATGTTGATCGTATATTTCGGGATCTCTATGACCAGGTCCTGGTTCGCCACTACAGCCTGACAAGACAGGCGGGAATTCGGTTCCAGACCCCAGGCTTTGTCGAGCAAATCGTCTTCCAGTTCGTCGGAAGGGTTGAGCGACGAAAATCCTTCGCGCACTATGACATGACAGGTCGTGCAGGCGCAGGATTTTTCACAGGCATGTTCGATTTCGATATCGTTATTCAATAGCGTATCGCAGAGGCTAACGCCCGGTTTCGCTTCAATCACGGCCCCTTCTGGGCAAAGTTCGGGATGAGGTAAGACTATGAGCTGTGGCATATTATTCCTGGTGAGTAGCGGTTAAATCCGGTCCAGAGACTGCCCTGTCAGTGCCTGTTTGACGCTGCTGTCCATGCGCCGGGCGGCAAAGTCGCCCGTCGCGCGGTTAAGCGCGTCGGAGGCGTCCTGAATGGCATGAGTATCTTCGGATTGTATCATCTGCCCTAACGTATTCATGGCGGCTTTAATGCGGTCGAGCTCGATGGCGCTGAGCAGTTCCGCACCGTTCTCGTCTATCGCCGTCCGGGTGGCATCCAATAAACGCTGGCCCTCGACACGCGCTTCCTGCAACGCGCGTTGTTGCATGTCGTCTTTGGCATAAGTAAAGCCGGCCTGCAGCATGCGGGCGATATCTTCGTCGGCCAGTCCGTAAGTAGGTTTGACGGTAATGGCAGCCTGCACGCCGCTTTTCAGTTCTTCGGCAGATACGGACAACAAACCGTCGGCGTCTACCTGAAAGGTCACGCGTATGCGCGCAGCTCCGGCAACCATGGGCGGTATTCCGCGCAATTCGAAACGGGCCAGCGAACGGCAGTCGCTGACCAGTTCGCGCTCGCCCTGGACGACGTGTACGCTCATCGCAGTCTGGCCGTCTTTATAGGTGGTAAATTCCTGTGCCCGGGCGATGGGGATAGTACTGTTGCGCGGTATGATTTTTTCTGCCAGGCCACCCATTGTCTCGATACCTAGAGACAACGGCGTCACATCCAGCAATAACCATTCTTCTTCGGGCCGGTTACCTGCCAGTACATTAGCCTGGATCGCAGCGCCCAGCGCCACGACTTTATCGGGATCGAGATTGGTCAGCGGCGTCTGGCCGAAAAATTCCGCTACCGCGGACTGGATACGCGGCATGCGGGTCGAGCCTCCGACCATTACCACGCCTTTTATTTCATTTGTATTCAGACCGGCATCGCGCAAGGCTTTGCGGGTCGGGGCAAGTGTTTTATTGACCAGACTGGAGGTAATATCGTTGAACACGCTGGCTGTAAGCGCAACATCGACGGTTTCGCCCGATGCCAGCAATGCGGTAATAGTTACTTCGCGATGCTCGGTCAGGGCTTCTTTTGCATCGCGCGCCTTGCCCAGCAGGAGGCGTGTATCTTCGGCAGTCAATTCGGGAAATTTCGCCTGCTCCAGTACCCAGCAGAAAATACGCTGGTCGAAATCGTCGCCGCCCAGCGCCGAATCGCCGTTGGTGGCAAGCACTTCGAACACGCCGCGCGACAAGCGCAGAATGGAAATGTCGAATGTGCCCCCACCCAGATCGTAGACGGCATAGACGCCTTCGGAGCCGTTATCCAGACCGTAGGCGATCGCTGCGGCAGTCGGTTCGTTAAGCAGGCGCAAGACGTTCAGGCCGGCGAGCTGCGCAGCGTCTTTGGTAGCCTGCCTTTGCGCATCGTCGAAATAAGCCGGCACGGTAATAACTACGCCGGTCAGTTTGTCGCCTAAGGAGCGCTCGGCGCGATCGCGCAATACCCGCAGTATATCGGCCGAAATTTCAACCGGATTTTTTATTCCGGCGGCGGTTTTAATCTGCACCATGCCGGGTGTATCGACAAAATGATAAGGCAAGCTCGCCGCATCCTTGATGTCCTTCAGTCCCCTGCCCATGAACCGTTTGACAGAAATAACCGTATTATGCGGATCCCGATTTTGAATCGCCTGTGCAGCATAACCGACAATCGCCTCCTCCCCGAGCCCATAACGGACTACTGAGGGCAGCAAGGCATGACCGTCTTCGTCGTTGATGACAACGGCAATGCCGTTACGAACGGTGGCCACTAGGGAATTGGTGGTACCTAAATCGATTCCCGCAGCGAGACGGTGCTGATGCGGCGCCGTGCTCATCCCGGGTTCTGAAATTTGCAAAAGTGCCATGAAGTAACGAACCCTTATTTGTCCAGAATAGCGTAAGTGTCGTCAATCTCAGCCGTGATTTTATCGACAAATTTTAGTTGACGCACTGTATCCGACGCAGCCGGCAGATCATGCTGCCGATCCAGTTGTATCGATAATTGCTCGCGCCAGACCTGCGTCTGCGCAGCGATTTCACGCTCTACGCGCTGCAACTCGGCAAGACTTCCCGAAGCGGCGGCATCCTGTATCGCTTCCCGCCATTCGATTTGTTGCAGCAGAAAATCCATAGGCAATTGGGTATTGGTTTGCGCCAGCGGGTCGATGCCATTCAACTGTAATAGATATACTGCGCGATTGAGTGGCGTTCTGAGCGTTTGATAAGCTTCGTTCACCCGGCTGGACCATTGCATCGATGCCCGTTTTTCGGCATCGGATAAATGTGCAAATTTATCCGGATGAACTTGTCCCTGCAAGCTACGGTAAGCCGTTTCCAGTTCTGCGCTATCCAGTTCGAACGTCACCGGCAACCCGAACAACTCGAAATGGTTGCGGTTGAAATCGAATTCCATCGGTGTCAGACGTTAAAGCTCTCGCCGCAACCGCATTCGTTTTTAACGTTGGGGTTATTGAAGCGAAAACCTTCGTTCAACCCTTCCCGCGTGAAATCCAGTTCCATGCCGTCGATATAGGGCAAACTTTTCGGGTCGATCAAAACGGTAATTCCATGATCGGAAAACGTCAGGTCGTCGTCTTCGATTTTATCGGCGAATTCCAGTTTATACGCCATGCCAGAACATCCGCTGGTCCGGACGCCAAGGCGCAAGCCCACGCCTTTGCCGCGCTTGGCCAAAAAATCCGCTACATGCTTCGCAGCGCTTTCGGTCACAGTAATAGCCATTTTCCCCTCCTTAATGAGTGCCGGTTGCGAGTTCGCCGTGCTTGACTTTATAGTCCTCGACCGCAGCCTTGATCGCATCTTCGGCCAATATCGAACAATGGATCTTGACGGGAGGCAAAGCCAGTTCCTCGGCAATGGCCGTATTCCTGATTTCCATCGCCTGATCCAGCGTTTTGCCTTTTACCCACTCCGTTACCAGCGAGCTGGAAGCAATTGCGGAACCGCAGCCGTAGGTCTTGAATTTGGCGTCTTCGATGATGCCGTCCTTGTTGACCTTGATCTGCAGTTTCATCACGTCGCCGCAGGCTGGCGCGCCGACCATTCCGGTGCCGACCGCGTCGTCTTCCTTGGCGAAAGAGCCTACGTTACGGGGGTTTTCGTAATGATCCAATACTTTATCGCTGTATGCCATGATAGTTCTCCTGATTCGTTCAATTTAATCCATACGCCGCCGTTGCTTAGTGGGCGGCCCATTTCACGCTATTCAGATCCACGCCGTCCTTGAACATTTCCCACAGCGGCGACAGTTCGCGCAGTTTGCCGATTTTCTGGTGCAATAATTCGATCGCATAATCGACGTCCTGCTCGGTGGTATAACGGCCGATGGAAAAACGGATCGAGCTGTGCGCCAATTCGTCGGAACGTCCCAGCGCCCGCAAAACATAAGACGGTTCCAGGCTTGCGGACGTGCAGGCCGAACCCGACGAAACTGCCAGATCCTTGATCGCCATCAGCAAGGATTCGCCTTCGACGAAATTAAAGCTGATATTCAAATTGTGCGGCACGCGGCGTACCATATCGCCGTTGACATGAACTTCTTCGATATCGGACAGTCCTTGCAGCAAACGGTCGCGCAATTTGCGTATGCGGGCGTTTTCCAGCGCCATTTCTTCCCTCGCAATACGGAAGGCTTCGCCCATGCCGACAATCTGATGCGTAGCCAGCGTACCCGAGCGCATGCCGCGCTCATGACCGCCGCCATGCATCTGCGCTTCGATACGAACCCGCGGTTTGCGTCGTACGTATAAAGCACCCACGCCTTTCGGGCCGTAGGTTTTATGCGCGGAAAACGACATTAGATCGACTTTCAGTGCGCCCAGATCGATATCGACCTTGCCCGTCGCCTGCGCCGCATCGACATGGAAAATCACTCCACGCTCGCGGCAGATCTCGCCCATCGCAGCAATATCCTGAATGACGCCGATTTCGTTGTTGACATATAAAACCGATGCCAGAATGGTATCAGGGCGGATTGCAGCCTTGAATTGTTCGATATCCATCAAGCCGTTCGCTTCCGGAGTCAGGTAAGTGACTTCATAGCCTTCCCGCTCCAGTTCGCGCATCGTATCGAGCGTGGCCTTATGTTCGGTGCGCAGGGTAATCAGATGCTTGCCCTTGCCTTTGTAAAAATGCGCAGCGCCTTTGAGCGCCAGATTGATCGATTCCGTCGCGCCGGAAGTCCAGACGATATCCTTGGCATCCGCTTTTACCAGTTTCGCGACTTCTTCGCGCGCGTTTTCCACGGCTTTGTCGGCTTCCCAACCGTAAGCGTGCGAACGGCTGGCAGGATTGCCGTACTGTTCGGTCAGATAAGGGATCATCTTCGCCGCAACCCGGGGATCCACAGGCGTGGTTGCCGAATAATCCATATAAATCGGGTGTTTCAACATTTAACTGACTCCAATCGTAAAATAGCTGTTTCGCGCTCCGCAATCATTGCCGGTCGATTACGCCGTGGCGGCCGAGGCTTTATCGGACTTGATCCGGCGATCGCATACTACCGAAGTGGCCGCGCTTTTTTTCTGCTGCGCTTCCACCAGACTTGCCAGAGTAACCCGGACCAGATAATTCTGTATGCACTGGTTCAGGTTGGACCATAATTCATGCGTCATGCAGCGCTGATCGTCATGACAGTTTTCCAGACCGCCGCATTGCGTCGCATCCATCGGCTCGTCTACAGCCTGTATGATCTGCGCCACCGAAATATCCGCCAGCCCGCGCGCTACCCGATAGCCGCCGCCGGGCCCACGCACGCTTTCAACCAGCGCTGAGCGGCGCAATTTTCCGAATAACTGCTCCAGATACGAGAGCGAAATTTTTTGCCGCTCGCTGATGCCGGCCAAAGTTACCGGCCCTTTGCCGTCGTGCAACGCCACATCAATCATGGCAGTTACTGCAAACCGTCCTTTAGTAGTCAAGCGCATGATCCGATCCCGTATCACTTACAATGATTCAGACAATACAATACCCGATAAATTCAGTCAACTATTTTATTTAAATATTCGCGATCGAATTCATCCGGTTTTTCGGTATCCGCCGAACATTCGACTCCCATAGTCTTTAACTGGGCGACAATCCAGTCTATTCGCTCATTCATGGCCGCGGAGTGATCGATCAAACCATGTACCGCTTTCACCATCGGATCGTTCATATCGGCGCTGATGGCGTAAGCGGTAAACCCCAATTTCTTGACGGCAGTCGGAGTCGCGGTATCGGCGTCTGATAAGACCCGAGCCGGAATCCCCACCGCCGTAGCATTCGCGGGCACGTCTTTCACGACCACCGCGTTCGAGCCTATGCGTGCTCCGTCGCCGATTAGCAAAGGACCGAGAATTTTAGCACCGGCTCCCACGACCACGCCCTTCCCCAGCGTCGGATGACGCTTGCCTTCGTTCCAAGACGTTCCGCCCAGAGTGACTTGATGATACAGCGTGCAATCGTCACCGACCTCCGCCGTCTCGCCGATCACGACGCCCATGCCGTGGTCGATGAAAACGCGACGGCCGATACGCGCCCCGGGGTGAATTTCGATTCCCGTCGCCCATCGACCGAAAAATGCGATAAAGCGTGCGAGCCATTTCAATCCGTTATGCCATAGCCAGGCCGCTAGACGGTGCAATAAAATGGCATGGATGCCGGGATAGGTCGTTAAAACCTCGAAGGTCGAACGAGCCGCCGGATCACGATCGAATACGACTGCTATATCTTCCCGCAGCCTATTAAACATTTAAATTAAAACTCATAAAGTATTCACGATCAAATGTAAATAATAGTATGCAATACCCGATAAAATCAGTCAAGATTGCGCTGGGGTTTCGCGACATTGATCTGCGCCGGCGATTTAACATGTTTAAGTACGCCCATCAAAATATTCAGCTCGTCTTTCTCCAGTTTCGCCCGGGCGTACAGTCGCCGTAAGCGCGTCATCAGCCGGCGCGGTGCGGCCAGATTCAAAAAACCGATCTGAATGAGCGTTTGCTCCATTTCCTGATAAAACAGTTCCAGATCGTCATGCGCAGCCAGTTCCCCCGCAGGTTTGCCCGCCACAGCAACTACTTCAGGCAACGCACAGCGCAACTCGTAGCCCAATATCTGCACTGCCGCGGCGAGATTCAAAGAGCTGTAATCGGGATTGGCGGGTATCTGCACCAGCATCTGGCATTGGTCGAGCTCGGCATTGGTCAGCCCGGACATTTCGGTGCCGAATACGAGCGCCACCGGCGCTGTTCTCGCCTGATCGAGCAACAGCGGCGCCGCGTCGCGCGCGCTCAACAATTCGTGCGACAGATCGCGCCGCCTGGCCGTGCAGCCGACAACCAGCGTCGCGCCGACCAGCGCTTCGCTTAACGTATCGGTAATACCCGCGCCGTCGAGCACGTCGGTCGCCCCTGCCGACATGGCGACCGCCATCGGATCGGGAAATGCCTTGGGACGCACCAGGCGCATATCGTGCAAACCCATCGTTTTCATGGCGCGCGCTGCGGCACCGATATTTCCGGGATGGCTGGTATGGCTGAGAACGATACGTACATTCCGCAACGGATTGTCAGGCTTGCTCAATATATATTTCCCTTTTAATCATTAGAAACACAGCCGTTTTAGGTTAAACTGTGCGTTATTTTTGCTCATTATCATATCGCCATGCATCCTATGCTCACCACCGCAGTGAAAGCTGCCCGTCGCGCGTCTGCCATCATTACCCGCGCTTCGCTCGATATCGACGCCTTAACCATACAGAACAAGCAGCACAATGACTTCGTCACCGAAGTAGACCGCGCTGCCGAAGCGGCCATTATCGGCGTTTTGCTCGACGCTTATCCGACACACGCCATTTTAGCAGAAGAGAGCGGACGGCAAGGCGATTCGGAATATCAATGGATCATCGACCCGCTCGATGGCACCACCAATTTTCTGCATGGCTTTCCGCAATATTGCATCTCTATTGCTCTGGTGCACAAGGGTCAACTCGACCAGGCCGTAATTTACGACCCCAATCGCAACGACCTGTTCGTTGCGTCGCGCGGCAAGGGCGCTTATCTGAACGACCGCCGCCTGCGCGTGAGCAAACGGCTAAAACTGGCCGACGCGCTGATCGGCACCGGATTTCCGTATCGCGATTTCAGCCATCTGGACACCTACATGGCGATGCTGCGCGATATGCTGCAAAAAACATCGGGCGTACGCCGTCCCGGTTCCGCCGCCCTGGATCTGGCATACGTCGCCGCCGGCCATCTGGACGGATTCTGGGAAATCGGCCTGTCTAAATGGGATATCGCCGCAGGCTGCCTGCTGGTCAAAGAGGCGGGCGGATTGGTCGGCGACTTTCAGGGCGACGATAGTTATATAGACAGCGGCAATATCGTGGCCGGCAATCCAAAAATCTTTGCGCAATTATTGCAAACGCTAGCACCGCATCTCACGCCGGCACTCCAGACTGCGTAACTTGCTCGCCAATTTTTACTAACTGCGCTAAAATTTCGATTTAGCCAATCTCGGCTTTAACACCCTAATAATTATAGTCATGGCACTCATAGTACAAAAATACGGCGGCACGTCGGTAGGCAGCGTAGAGCGCATCAAAAACGTCGCGGAACGCGTCGCCAAATTTAAAACCCTGGGTCATCATGTCGTCGTCGTACTGTCCGCCATGAGCGGCGAGACCAATCGTCTCCTCGCGCTCGCCAGGGAAATGCAGGCGCTGCCCGACCCGCGCGAACTCGACGTACTCATTTCCACCGGCGAGCAAGTTACCATCGCCCTGCTCGCCATGGCGCTCAAAGCGCTGGGCCTGCAGGCGAAAAGCTATACCGGATCGCAAGTCCGCATCGTCACCGACAGCGCCTATACCAAAGCACGCATCCTCGCCATCGACGAAGAACACATCCGCAACGACCTCAATGCCGGGAAAGTCGTCGTCGTCGCCGGTTTTCAGGGCATAGACGAACACGGCAATATCACCACGCTCGGCCGCGGCGGTTCCGATACCACCGGCGTTGCGCTGGCGGCAGCGCTCAAAGCCGACGAATGCCAGATCTATACCGACGTCGACGGCGTGTACACCACCGACCCGCGCATCGTACCCGAAGCGCGCCGATTGC
>JAJYPZ010000248.1 GCA_021794855.1 Pseudomonadota bacterium
AACAGGAATGGAGTGTCTATGCGCCTTACGTCAGTCCAGCAAGCAGTGATACGCGCCGCCAGCGCGCAGAGTTTCGGCGAAAAGGCAGCCGTCTGGCTGTTCGGGTCGCGGCTCGACGATAGCAAGAAGGGCGGTGACATCGATCTTTATATCGAGCCCGAAATTCAGCAGGCCGATGAACTGGTTGCCGCCAAGCTTAATTTTCTGCTTGAATTGCACAAACAGTTGGGCGAACAGAAAATCGACGTGGTGATACGCCGTGCGACTAGCGATGAACTGCCGATTTACCGTATTGCGAAAGCAACAGGGGTGAGGTTGTTGTGAGCGAGAAATATGAAGCGGCGCTGGAAGTATGCAAGCGACACGCCGATCGCTTGACCTGGGCCATGTGCCAATTGCAGTCGAAATTTCCGCTGACTGCTGCCGGAATGCCCGAACTGAGCGATACGGAATTGGCGATTCTGGATCAGTTTTCTACTCGCTTTGCCAAGTTGCAGGATGCAATGGGCGCGAATTTATTTCCGGCCGTATTGGAACTGACCAAGGAACAAGGAAATTTGGCCGCTTTTCTGGACAAGCTAAACCGGCTGGAGAAAATCGGCGCAATTCCGTCTGCCGAAAGGTGGTTACTGCTGCGCGAAATGCGTAATCAGTTCTCGCACGATTATCCTGACGATTCGGCACTCCAGTCGGCAATGCTTAACAAGGCCTACGAGCTTGCAAACGATTTGCTTGCGGTACTGGGCCGGATCGAGGCGTTTGCCAAAAAATATGCATGACGTATTGTAATACCTAGATAAATAATGACTGACATGAATAAGCCATGCGTTTAACCGAGACGCAGCGCTCCCTCATCAAATCTGCCGTTGCCAGAATTATTGGTCCGGATAGCAAGGTCTGGCTGTTCGGTTCGCGCGTGGATGACGGCAAGCGGGGCGGAGATATCGACCTTCTGGTTGAAACGGAACAGTTGATTCCCAGTCGCGCGAGCGCTCTATGCCGTCTGGAAGGGGCGTTGGTCATGAGTCTGGGCGATCGCAAGATCGATGTCTTGCTCAAGGATGGGCGTGCGAGCGATGCGCCGATCTTTCAAGTTGCCAAAGATAAGGGGGTTTTGCTGTGAATGTGGAATATTTGCCCGAACACGCGGATGCCGCATTGATCGCACTTGATCTTGCGGCGCGCGAGGCGGCTCACCTGCAATATACTTACCGAACGTTATACGCAGAACCTATCGATCTTGCCTGGGTGGTCGCATTGGCTGAACGGGAAGATCTGGCAGAAAAAATCGATGCGTTTGTGGGACGTTTTGGACGATTGCAAGACCGTCTCGGCGAAAAGCTGCTGCCGGCATTTGCCAGATTGATCGGCGGACAGCCTAAATCGTTATTGGATAGCATTGCTTTTGCAGAACGCATGGAATGGGTAGAAAATGCCGAAGAATTTATTGGTGTACGCAAGCTGCGTAACTTGCTCGTGCATGAGTACATGACAGATACGGTCTTGTTTCTCGATGCATTGATGGCTGCCCGGCCCGCCACCGAAATGCTTGTCGGCATCGTTGCCGTCATGAAACGGGAAGCGCAAAAATACAGTCTGGTATGATTGTTACCCTGAATACTAAAATCAACAACCCGGAAAGGCCGCAATGAGTCTGGTATTTAATGCGATGTATCTGGCGTGGAGCGATACGCGCGCGCGTTACAGTAAAAGTGTGTTGGGGCCGTTCTGGCTGACTTTCGGCAACCTGATCAGTATTCTCGGTTTGAGCATCGTGTGGGGTGCCCTGCTAAAGCAGAATATGCATACGTTCGTGCCCACGATCACGATAGGCATGATCGTCTGGCAACTGGTGTCCGGTGCGATCAGCGACGGCGCGACGACGTTCATACGGCAGGCGGCGATCATTCGCAATGTGTACATGCCGACCTGGTTTTTCGTGGTCCGGTCGCTGACCCGGCAGGTAATCAATCTATTGCATAATCTGGTTATCGTCGTTGGCGTGGTCTGGTATTTCCACTTGCCCCTCACGGCGATTTCGCTGCTTGCCATTCCGGGTTTACTGCTGGTTATCCTCAATTTGTCATGGATAACCTATATTCTGGGATTGTTCGGCGCACGATTCAGAGATCTTGAATATACGATCGCATCGCTCATGCCGCTGTTTTTCTTTATTACGCCGGTGCTTTTCCGGGCGGATAAATTGCCCATCAGCATGAAAATCATCGAGTTTAACCCTTTGTCCTATTTTATCGAGGTGGTTCGCGGACCGGTATTCGGCGAGGTTCCGACGATCAAGGCTTACGCTGTCATGCTCGGTTTGCTGGCATTCGGCGCGCTAGCGAGCGTATTGTTCAATCGCAGATATCGTCATCGTCTGGCTTTCTGGTTGTAAATATCATGGCAAAAATCCTGTTTGAACACGTCACATTGCAATATCCGATTTATAACGCCCGCGGCATGTCGCTGCGTAACCAGATCGTGCGCATTGCGACCGGCGGCCGGATCGAAAAGGAAGCCGGGCATACCACGGTCGTCACTGCGCTGAACGACGTCAGCTTCGAACTGAAGGACGGCGACGCCATCGGTTTGATCGGGCATAACGGTGCCGGTAAAAGCACTTTGCTCAGGACTTTGGCCGGGATTTATCAACCGGCTCTCGGTCGGGTCGAGCGCATCGGCCGGGTCGCTACCGTATTTGAAATCGGCGCGGGTCTGGAACCCGAACTGTCCGGTTACGAAAACATGTTCAATCTCGGCATGATGATGGGCATGAGCTATGCACAGGTCAAAGCCATGCTGCCCGACATCGAAGAATTCACCGAGCTGGGCGAATTTCTGCGATTGCCGGTACGGACCTATTCCTCAGGCATGACCATGAGGCTGATGTTCGCCGTCGCCACCGCCAACACGCCGGAAATCCTGCTGATCGACGAAATGCTCTCTACCGGCGATGCGTCGTTCCAGGACAAAAGCAAGGCACGGATACAAAAACTGATCGCCGCCGCTAAAATATTCGTGTTTGCATCGCACGATCCCGATCTGATCCGGACTTATTGCAACCGGGTGTTCCGGCTGGAGCACGGGAAATTGACTGAAGTCGGGATGGAGGCGGTTGGCTAGATTCAGGATACGAGCGCTTGGTCTATTTATTAGACAGT
>JAJYPZ010000249.1 GCA_021794855.1 Pseudomonadota bacterium
GGATTTCGCGACGCGCGACCGTTATCGTCACGGTGTCGAAGATCTGGCAAAGGGGTCCGGACTGTCGGAAGAGGAAGTTGCGGGGAGGGTGCGCGATAAAGTGCGGCAATTGCGTAAACACGCGGATCAAATTCCCGCCGATACCATCCCCGCACAGCTCGATCCCGGATATTATCTGATTTCTCGCGGACGCATAGAGTTCGAGCGCGAAATCGGTTTCAAGCCGAAACTGCAGCAACGGTGGATGCGCTCTTATATTGCACATGCGACGAGAGCATATGCCGGCTCCATCATTTTGATCAGTGCGGCAGTCCTTTGGTGGCCCGCGCAACTGGCATGGCAACACAGAGTCGACGATAACATTCTTGCACTGTTGCTGCTTTTCGGCGCGTTTCCCGCGCTGGAAATCGGTGTTGCGCTGGTCAACCGTCTGGTTCCCAAGCTGACCGAACCCCGGCATTTGCCCAGACTGGAACTGCAGAACGGCGTTCCCGACTCGAACCGAACTTTTGTCGTAGTGCCGACGCTGCTCGGCAACGAAACCGATATCGTCGAGCAGACGTCCAATCTTGAAATTCATTATCTTTCCAATTCCGAGGGAGAAACCTATTTTGCTCTGGTTTCCGACTGGGTCGATGCGGATAGCGAAACTTTGCCGCATGAAAACGAACTGCTTGCGTTCGCACGTACAATTATCGCCGACCTGAATCGCCAGTACGGTTTAACGCCTTCCGGACTGCCGCGCTTTTATTTGCTGCACCGGCAGAGACGATGGAATCAGGGCGAAAACAAATGGATAGGTTGGGAGCGCAAGCGCGGCAAACTGCACGAATTGAATCGTTTGTTGCGCAATCAGGGCGAAACTTCGTTTATAGCAGACGCAAACGGGCAATTATCGGTGCCCGAAAATGTGCGGTACGTTATTACGCTGGACGCCGATACCAAATTACCTAAAGGTGCGATCAAGCAAATGGTGGGAGCCATGTCGCATCCGCTTAACCGTCCCGTTTTCGATGCAGTACAGCAACGTGTCGTTTATGGCTACGGAATCATGCAGCCGCGTGTTACGCCTAGCCTGCCGACGCGCAAGGAAAGTACCGTTTTTCAGCGCCTGTTCAGCGGACCGTGCGGTGTCGATCCTTATGCCGCCGCCGTTTCAGATGTCTACCAGGATCTGTTCGGCGAAGGGAGTTATACCGGAAAAGGTATCTACGACGTCGATATGTTCGAAGCGGCGCTGGCGGGCAGGGTACCGGAAAATCGTCTGCTCAGTCATGATCTGTTCGAAGGGATTTTCGTCCGTACCGGTTTTCTCAGCGATGTAGAAGTATTCGAGGAGTTTCCTTCTCATCTGGCGGTAGCCTTGTCGCGCGCTCATCGCTGGGCGAGAGGCGACTGGCAGCTTTTGCCGTGGGTGCTTGGATTCCAGCGGCTGCGGATACCGGCTATCGGTCGCTGGAAAATGATCGATAATCTGCGTCGCAGCCTTACGGCGCCGGCTACGATGGCGTTGCTGGCCACCAGCTGGCTCGTTCCGGATTCTGTGCCCGGCGCCTGGCTGACGCTGCTGGTGGCGGCATTGAGCATACCGGTTTTGCTGCCGTTTATAACCGGTTTGATACCGAGTCGCACCGGCATTGCAAAACGTAACTATCTTTCCGGACTGATGCGCGATTTTATGCAGGGTTGGGCGACGGTGGGCACTACGCTTATGCTGCTTGCACAGCAGGCCTGGTCTATGTCGGATGCGATTTTACGAACTTTATGGCGGCTACTGGTCAGTAAGCGTCACTTACTGGAATGGACTACCGCAGCGCAAGCCAAATCGCTGGCGGGATTAAGCATGTACGATTTCCTGCGTATCATGCGCGGCGATCTGTTCGTTACCTTCGGTCTGGCTGCGCTGCTGGCGGTCTTTAATCCCGCAGGGTTCAAATTCGCAGTGCCGTTATTGCTGTTGTGGACGTTAGCTCCGTGGCTTGCACGCAAGATTTCCCTGCCGCCGCCGCAGTTGCAGATCGAACCCCTATCGGATGCATCTATCCGTATCCTGCGATCTACCGGGCGACAAACCTGGCGATTTTTCAGCACCTTTGTCAGCGCAGAGGATAATTATCTGCCGCCCGACAATTTTCAGGAATATCCAAGCCCGGTAATCGCTCATCGCAGTTCGCCCACCAATTTCGGTCTGTATCTGCTGGCTGTCATCGCTGCGCGCGATTTCGGCTGGACAGGGCTGAACGATATGGCGGAACGGTTGGAACAGACGATGAACAGTCTGGACAAACTCGAACGGTTTCGCGGGCATTTTTACAATTGGTACGAAACGACCGAGCTGCGCGCTCTGGAACCCAGATATATTTCGTCCGTGGACAGCGGTAATCTGGCCGGGCACTTAATTGCGCTGGCACAGGCTTGCAGGGATGTCGTCGAACAGCCGGTATTTCATGCCGATCATTTGCTGGGGATACGGGACAGTCTGTATTTGCTGCGCCTCAGCGCCAGCGAACTGAAAGAAGAAAAGCGGAGCGAAATCGTCAGCCTCGCCGGTTTGAATCACGCGTTGACCAAGCTCGAGGCAAAGGCGCAAAAACAGCCTGACAATATTACGGAATGGATAACCGGTTATCGGGACATGCTCTCTGCAGCGGATACGCTGGCCGATATCAGTATTACTATCGCCGCGCAACGGGAAGAACCCGGTTCGAATCTGGTCGCCTGGGCTGAAGCGGCACGTTTCGATATAGGCAGCCATACCAAGGATATCGATGCGTTCATGTCCTGGGCAGCTTTGCTGGCTGCCGTACTGCCCGGAATCGAAGAGGTAAGGAATGTCTCCGAAAATCGTTATGCGGCAAGATTGCGCGCTTTGCTGGAAACCCCGCCATCGATCGCCGCCATACCGGATTTGTGCCAGTCGGTCCTGAATATACTGGATGAATGGGAAAAATTGCCCGATACACAGTCTGTCCCGGATTTCGCCAGTTTGCGCCAGGAACTGCACCATGCCATTTTCTCCGCCACCGATTTTCTGCAACGCTTGCAGCACATTGCGGCGCGTGCGCGGAGTATGGCGGACGAGATGGATTTTTATTTCCTGTACGAACCGTCGCGCAAGCTTTTTTCTATCGGTTATAACGTCGCGGAAGCCGCCCTCGAC
>JAJYPZ010000005.1 GCA_021794855.1 Pseudomonadota bacterium
CTGGTACGATATCCGGCAAACCGATATTTGTTCAGCGCCGGACGAAGCCGGACTGCAAGAATCCCGCGCAACGGTTGCAGATCTGATCGAACAGGAAAGAACGCGGGGGATCGCTCCAGAGCGCATCGTTCTGGCGGGATTTTCGCAAGGAGGAGCGGTGGCGCTGTACAGCGGACTGACCTTGGGCATACCTTTGGCAGGCATAGTCGGGCTATCTACGTATTTGCCCATGC
This sequence comes from Pseudomonadota bacterium, assembly GCA_021794855.1. The sequence continues at coordinate 234 of JAJYPZ010000005.1, forward strand.
CCGCGGAATCTGTCCAGACTGTACCGGTATGGATTGCCCACGGCAGGGACGACGAAGTCATCCCTCTGTATGCCCATCAACGCAGTTTCAGCGGCTTCCCCGCTGACCGGCTGACTACGCATCTATATCGCATGGGGCACGAGATCTGCGCCGAGGAAATCGACGATTTACGAAACTGGCTATCGCTCCGTTTACTGCCATCGACAGACCGGCAAGACTAGCGGCAGGTTTACGCGTGCTGCCCGGTTAACTGCAAATAGCGGTCCATGAGTTGCTCCTGCGTTTCTTCGGTACCCAATGGAATGCAATCCACCGGACATACTTCGACGCATTGGGGCGTATCGTAGTGGCCTACGCATTCCGTACATTTATTCGGGTCGATTTCATAGATCGTATCGCCCTGTGAAATCGCTTCATTGGGACATTCCGGCTCGCACACATCGCAGTTAATACATTCGTCGGTAATCATTAATGACATGATTTCATTCCTCAATCAACTTTATCAATAGTTTAAATCTAAAATCGGGCTTCAGCAATATTGAGATATGACCGCAATATTAAAGCCGCTCCTGTATCTTTTTTTTCAGTCTCTCCATGACCAGCGGCGGCACAAACGGGCTGACATCTCCGCCCAGTATGGCAATTTCCCGAACCATGCTGGCTGAAATGAACATGAACTGTTCTGCTGGCGTCAGAAATACGGTTTCTATACCCGGATCGAGATTACGATTCATGCCGGCCAGCTGGAATTCGTATTCAAAATCCGAAACAGCCCGCAAACCCCGCAATACGATGTGCGCCTTTTGCGCCGCCACAAATTCCATCAGCAAGCCCGAAAAACCGAGCACTCTTACGTTAGGCATATCGGCGAATACTTTTTGCGCCATCGCAACACGCTCATCCAGATCGAAAAAAGGATGTTTATGTCCGGCCAACGCGACAGCCACGACGATTTCGTCGAAAATCCGCGTCGCCCGTTTTACCAAATCCTCGTGACCGCGAGTAAGCGGGTCGAACGTACCAGGATAAACCGCAATTCTAGGCATTTTTATTCCATTTACGCCCGCACATCCGATATCCAGGCAAAGTTTGCGTTAACCCGCCCTCAGCAGGCAGAAATGCGCGCGTCCGGCTCTGCCCTCGCGCCATGTTTCCCAGTTTGCCGGCAGATGGAAACGCCCGTCGTGCTCAACGTAAACGAACGCTCCCGGATTGAGCAACACGGACGTTTCGGCCAGCAATTTTTCATATATGTCCATCGAAAACGGCGGATCGAGCAATACGAGATCGAATTTCGCAGCTGTCAACAGCGGGTAATCCTTATGCAGCAATTCTACTCCATTGGCGCATTCAATGATAATGTTATCCGCGCCCAAAGCGTTCAGGCTATCGCGTAAAGCCCTGCAAACCCGTGGATTGGATTCAACCATCACGACTTGCGCCGCGCCTCTGGAAGCGGCTTCAAAACCCAATGCGCCGCTGCCGGCAAACAAATCGAGACAGCGCCAGCCGTCCAGATCCTGCCCCAGCCAGTTAAACAGCCGTTCTCTCACGGCATCGGCTGTCGGACGCAAGCCTTCCGCATCGGGAAAAGCAAGCAACCGGCGACGCCAGCGGCCGCCGATTATCCGCACCCGGTTGCGGGAGATTGCGGTCATTTTATCGAAACCGCATCGCCCACTACGACCGTTGCCATTTTGTCGGGATAAACCGTATTTGCGAATGCACGCTTGATTTCATCCGCCGTGACATCGCTCACGCGCTGCGGAAACTGATCGAGATAATCGGCAGGCAAATGATAAAAACCGATCATGGCCAGATATTCCAGAATTTTCTGATTACTGTCGATACGCAAGGGGAAACCGCCGATGATATTGGCTTTGGCTTGAGTCAGTTCGGCAGGCGTCACGCCTTGCGCCACGAAATCCGCCAGAGTCTGGCGAACCACCTGCAAGGCTTCTTCGGTCACTCCGGTACGCGTTTTCAGTCCGATCTGAAAAGGACCGGGCTGTTTCATGGGCATAAAATAGCTGTATACACTGTAAGTCAGCCCGCGTTTCTGCCGTACGTCATTCATCAGGCGCGAGTCGAATCCTCCGCCGCCCAATACATAATTGCCGACATACAAGGCAAAATAATCGGGCGCCCCGCGAGCGACGCCGGGTTGCCCCATTAAAATCTGGCTTTGCTGCGCAGGAAAAGGTATCGTCTGCAAGACCGGCGCCGTCAAAGGAGGCACCGGCGGAATGTCGGTCGAAGCAGCCAGCTTCGCCGGCGGCAAGCCAGCGCTAAGCTGCTGCGCAATGGCGTCGGCGCGAGCGCGGGTCACATCCCCGATCAATGCGATCACCGCTCCCTGCGCACTGTAATGCGTACGGTAGAAATTCTGCAGATCGGTAGCCGTCATCGTCGAAACCGAGCTTATGTTGCCGTTTTCCCGATGCGCGTACGGATGCGTACCGAATACGGCTTTTTCGAACGCATGTTCGGCTATGTCGTCAGGCTGGCCTTCCGCTTCTTTTAAAGCGGAGATGACGCGGGTTTTTTCCCGATCGACGATATTCTGGTCGAAAGCGGGCTGAGACAGCACTTTCGTCAACAAGGCCAAAGCCGGCGTCTGATTCTCCGCCGCGCTCAATGTTCGCAAGGTCAGGCCGGCCCTGTCCGCATCGAAATGGCTGCCGGGCTGTGCGCCGATATCGGCAAAACCGCTGGCGATCTGGCTATCGCTCAAGCCGCCGGCTCCCTGATCGAGCAAACGATGGGTCAAACTCGCCAAACCGTATTTGCCGGCCGGGTCGTACGCGCTGCCGCCGGGGAAATCGACGCTGACATCGAGCATGGGCAGATCGTGATTTTCGACAAAATACACCTGCGCACCGTTAGCCAACTGCCAATGCTGTACGGGCAAAGCCGCGTAAGCCAGTAGCGGCGCTAAAAAAAAGATCAAACCGGTCAATAAACGCATTGCATTCCCTTCATTTTAAATTGTGCATATCCGACATCGGCGGATTCGCCAGTTCTTTGGTGACTGGCTGAGGATCCAGCGTCGCCACGGTCAGATTGTCGTCTACCAGATATTTTGCGGCTACGGCTTGAACCTGCGCAGGCGTAATGGCCTGTATTTTTCCAACTTCGTCGGCGATTGCGCTAACCGGCAAGCCGTCATTGACATATTCGCCCAGCAGCATGGCCTGGTAAAAAACCGAATCGCGCTGATAGACATGCGCCGCAATAACCTGAGCCTTGACGCGCTTGATTTCGGCCTCGCTCACGCCATCCTTGACGATCGCCTGGATTTGCGCGCGCAACGCCGTTTCCAGGTCGGTCAGGTTCTTGTTCTGGCTGGGCGTCCCGTCGAGCAGAAACATGCCGGGACCGCGAGCGACCATGTCGTAACTGGCGCCGGCCTGAGTCGCGATCCGCTGCTCGCGTATTACCGCCTTGCCCAGGCGCGCCCCTTCATTGCCGTCCAGCACTCCGGCTAAAACCGTCAGCGCATAAGGCTCCCAATCGTTTTTAACATCGCGTAATTCGGGCACATGATAGCCCATCAGCAAATAGGGTAATTTTGCCGGCGTTTTAACGTTGATCCGTTTGATTCCGGTTTGCGGAGGCTCGACCTGGGGTTTGCGAACCGGCAAAGGACGGGATGGAATACCGCCGAAATAACGCATGGCCAGATCTTTCACTTCGCCCAGACTGACGTCGCCCGCAACGACCAGCGTCGCATTATTGGGCAAATACCAGCGATGATACCAGTCGCGCGCATCGTCCACCGTCATGTTTTCCAGATCGTTCATCCAGCCGATGACGGGACGGCGGTAAGGATTGTCCTGAAATGCGACCGACATCATTTTTTCGTACACCAATGCCTGGGGCTGATCATCGGTACGCATGCGCCGCTCTTCCATTACCACCTGATTTTCTTTCTTGTAATCGTCGGGGGAGAGCGTAAGGTTCTGCATGCGATCGGCCTCCAGCTTGAACGCCAGAGCCAGCTTGTCCTTCTGCAATTGTTCGAAAAATACGGTTGAATCCTGACTGGTAAACGCATTTTCCCTGCCGCCCGCCGCGGCAATCAATTTGGAGAATTGCCCGTCCGGCACGTTTTTAGTACCTTTGAACATCATATGCTCAAGCATATGCGCAACCCCTGTCGTACCGTTGAATTCATCAAGGCTGCCGGCACGATACCAAAGCTGCGACACTACGACGGGCGAACGGTGATCCTCCTGCAGGATGACTTTCAATCCGTTGCTCAACTCGAATTGCTGTACATCCGCCCTTGCAGGCAAAGCCGCACAGCACATCAGACCTATCCATACCCACCGCCTCATGTTTAACCTTTCCTTGAGATACTGACATCACGATTGATGTAGCATGATAAAATAATCTACGTCATCATGAGAACTTTGCACTATGCAGCGAGCGCAGTAATCGTGCAAAGATCTCATCATATTTGTTTAACTATTGAAAGACTATCCTTATCGTGTTTAGTTTCTTCAAAAAATCCGGCGCTTCTCAGCCTGAGCCTGAGGCTCCCGCCACACAGTCGCCGATTCCTGTCGACAATGCCGCAGGGAGCAATGCCGCAAAACCTTCCTGGAGCGAGCGTTTAAAACAAGGCCTTAGCCGCACTCGCGAGCAATTCGGCAAGCGACTGTCGGGACTGTTCAGCCGCGGCGGCAAGATCGATGCTGCATTATTCGAGGAGCTCGAATCGATATTGCTGACCGCCGATGTCGGCATTGCCGCGAGCAATGCCTTATTGGAGCAGTTACACAAACGCGTAGTCAAGGACAAACTGACCGAAGCTTATCAGTTGCAAGCCGCGTTGCAGGACGCTCTGACCGCCTTGCTCGTGCCGCTGGAAGCGCCCTTGGCAATCGACACGCACAAACCTTTCGTGATCATGATGGCGGGCGTCAACGGCGCAGGCAAAACCACGACTATCGGCAAACTCGCCAAATATTACCAGAGCCAGGGCAAGTCGGTGCTACTGGCTGCCGGCGACACGTTTCGCGCCGCGGCGCGGGAACAATTGACCGTGTGGGGGGAACGCAACGGAGTCGCGGTGATCGCACAGGAAAGCGGCGATTCCGCGGCAGTCATTTTTGATGCGATCGCTGCCGCGCGTGCTCGCAATATCGATATCGTACTGGCCGACACCGCCGGTCGCCTGCCCACGCAACTGCATCTGATGGAAGAAATTCGCAAGGTCAAACGCGTCATGCAAAAAATCGACCCGCAAGCGCCGCATGAAATATTACTGGTCCTGGACGCCAATACCGGCCAGAATGCCGTAAGCCAGGTTATGGCTTTCGACGATGCTCTGCAGATTACCGGCCTGGTATTGACCAAACTCGACGGGACCGCCAAAGGCGGAGTCATTGCCGCCATCGCTCAATCGAGGCCGAAACCCGTCCGCTTTATCGGTGTAGGAGAAAGCCTGGACGATCTGCGGCCTTTCGTCGCCAGAGATTTTGTCGACGCTTTATTTGAAGGCGTAGCCGCATGATCGCGCTTGCGCATGTCAGTAAACGTTATCCCGGCGGTTATGAAGCATTGAAAGACATCAGCCTGGATATCGCTGCCGGCGAAATGGTATTCCTCACCGGACACTCTGGCGCCGGCAAAAGCACGCTGATCAAACTGATTGCCGCCATCGAGCGCCCGACCGGAGGCACGATCACGGTCAACCGGCAAAACATCGGCAAACTGCGCCGCGGCGCGGTGCCTTATTTACGTCGCAATATCGGGCTGATTTTTCAGGACCACAAACTGCTGTTCGATCGCAATGTCATCCAGAATGTTTTGCTGCCGCTGCACATCGCCGGCTTTAACCGGCACGACGCGGCAGCACGCGCTCGCGCCGCGCTGGACAAAGTCGGGCTGCTGCAACGCGAAAAAGCCCATCCTGTCACTTTGTCCGGCGGAGAGCAACAGCGCTTGTGCATAGCGCGGGCTATCGTTTCGCGTCCCGCCCTATTGCTGGCCGATGAACCGACCGGCAATCTGGACAGCGACTATGCAAGCGATATCATGGTGCTGTTCAAAGCCTTCAATCAGGCGGGGACTACAGTCGTAATTTCCACTCACGATGACGCGGCAATCCTTGCGGGCAACACCCGGACAATCCGGCTCGATCACGGCAGCCTGCAGACATGAGAGCGTGGCTGATGCATCACAGGCAAGCGCTGACGTCGTCTTTTGCGCAATTGTTCAAAACACCTTTTGCCAGCCTGTTTACGCTACTGGCTATCGGTGTCAGCTTGAGCTTGCCGGCGGGTTTATATCTTTTGCTGCAAAATGTGACCCAGATTGCCGGCGCATTGCCTGCTCAAACAGAAATAACCCTGTTTATGCAGAACGACGCCACTCCGGCCAATCGCGATGAAATCAAGCGCCGGCTGGCGGACATCGCCGATATCCGGAGCGCCCGTTTCGTTTCCCGTCAGGCCGCCCTCGCGACACTCTCCGGACAAATGGGCATCTCCGATCTCGCGAGCGAATTGCCTGAAAATCCTTTGCCCGACGCATGGGTGATCATACCTTCCTCCTCCGATCCGGCAGCGCTTAAACGATTAACCGGCAATTTGCGCTCACTGCCCCGGGTTGCGTCAGTCCAGGCCGACGAACTATGGGCTAAACGTCTGTACGCCCTGCTTGCGCTAGGCAGATACATGCTCGTCATGCTGGCGATTATCCTGGCCGCAGCATTGGTCAGCATTTCAGGAAACACGATACGCTTGCAGATATTGACTCGCCATGCCGAAATCGAGGTAAGCCGGCTGATCGGCGCTACCTATGGTTATATCCGGCGTCCATTTTTATATTTTGGCGTACTTCAAGGTTTGCTTGGCGGCTTGATCGCATGGCTGGCAATCGGGATCGCTCTTATGCTGCTGGAACCTCGCATGGCAGTGGTAACCCAGCTCTATGCAAGCCGATACCGGTTACAGGCTCTGTCGGTTCGCGATGTCGCCTTGTTGCTTGTCATCTCTAGCGCAATCGGTTGGCTCGGGGCGTATCTTTCCGTAGGCAGAACTCTGGCGCAAATCGAAAAAAACCTTTAACGAAATTGCCTTTGGGCTTATTTTATGCCAGCATGAATTCATTGTTCTGCCCGTCTGCTCAACTAACCCGGACGGAATCCCTTAATAATTAATATAGCAAACCGGAATTTCCGCCTCGGGGGAACTTTTAAAAATTAGCACTCTCTCATGTTGAGTGCTAAAATTATCCTCAAGGAGGTATTTACGACTATGTCACTATCAATGAGCTTACCCGTTTTAAGCAATAATGCGACAAGCCTGGAAAATTATATCCATACCGTCAACAGCTATCCGATTTTGACGCAGGAAGAAGAAACCAGTCTTGCCTACCGTTTGCGCGATCATAGCGATCTTGATGCTGCTGGACGTCTGGTGCTTAGTCATCTACGAGTTGTGGTAAGCATTGCCCGCAAATATATCGGTTATGGCCTGCCCCAAGCCGATTTGATTCAGGAAGGCAATATAGGCCTGATGAAAGCAGTTAAACGCTTCGATCCCGAACGCGGCGTGCGTCTGGTTTCGTTCGCCATGCACTGGATCAAGGCCGAGATGCACGAATATATCCTGCGTAACTGGCGCATGGTAAAAATAGCGACGACCAAAGGTCAACGCAAACTGTTTTTTAATTTGCGTAGCCTTAAAACCGGCTCTTCCAGCTTAACAAACACCGAAGCCGACGCAATGGCAAGCAGTCTCGGCGTCAAACGCGAAGAAGTGCTGGAAATGGAAACTCGTTTTAATGGTCAGGATGTAGCGCTGGAGCCGGTTAATGACGACGGCGAAGACAGTTATGCGCCGCTGGCATATTTAACTGACACAGAAGCCGAACCATCCAAAATCCTTGCCCGCGCTGAATATGAACGCTTATCCAGCAGCGGACTGGTGGAAGCGCTCGACAGTCTGGATTCGAGAAGTCGCCATATAGTCGAATCGCGCTGGCTGAACGAAGAAAAACCGGCGACCCTGCACGACTTGGCGGCCGAATATAACATATCGGCGGAGCGGGTACGACAGATCGAGCAGAAAGCCATGCAGAAAATGAAATTGACACTGGCAGCCGAAGGCGGCAGCCACTTTTAAGTGCATGAGCGGGCAGACTACCGGTCGACAGCTGCCGCTCAAGCCGCACATCTTTATAAGACACTACAACGATCCAGAACTATTTAGACCCAAGCCGCCTCTCGTACCTTAACATCAGATGGCGCAATACTGCGTTTCTGTTTCAAGCGAAAAATATAACCGAAAAAAAACTGATCCACGACCAGACTATCAATGCCGTAATGATTGTTATCGGCATATTATATTTGCTAAAAAGAAATTTACCCATTTCCGTTCTCCTCCAAACCAACTGAATATTAACTCTAAACCAAAATCTGAGCAATTGTACCCTAACTGCAGCAATTGCTGCAATTTTGAATAACACTATGAGACCTTTGCAATGCTATTACGCTTGCTCATAATTCGTTAAAAAGGGCTCATTATATTTAGTTTTTATGTTCCTCGACCTGGTTCGACGGCAGCAAGGGATCGTCGTCGTCCATTAATATACGTTGGGCGGGACCTTCCATGTCCTCGAACTGCCCGGAACGTATGGCCCATAGTATGCCTATCACCATGAATGCGATGAAAATCGTCGTCATTCCCAATAAAAACAGCAATGTTGATATAGTCATTTAACGCAGCCTTAACGCATTGAGTACAACAATTAAAGAGCTTAGCGACATGCCAAGCGCCGCCAGCCACGGCGATATATAACCCATGGCGGCAAACGGCAAGGCGACGAAGTTGTAAATAGCCGCCCACCAAAGATTCTGATGCATTACCTGCAACGTACTTTTCCCCGCAGCCAAAGCCGTGTCGACGTCAATCAATTTACTCGAAAGCAAAATAATATCGCTGGTTTGACTCGCAACATCGGTACCTGTTCCCATAGCGAACGAAACGTGTGCACCCGCTAAAACCGGGGCATCGTTGATGCCGTCTCCGACCATCGCCACCATTTCTTTTTGTCCCTGTAACGCTTGCAAAAATGCCAGCTTGTCTTGAGGCTTTTGCTGACTGCCGAACGAACCGATTCCGAGTTCAGACGCTGCATAGGCTACCGCCGCCTCGCTATCGCCCGACAGAATACTGACTTTTATCCCGCGCGCCTGGATCGCTGCAACCGCCTCCTTTGCGTCCGCCCGTAAAGGATCGCTCAGCGCAAATACTGCTAGCGCCTGTTTTGCATCGCACAACCACACCAGTGTTGCAGAGGGATAGAGTCGCTGTATACGCAGCTCGTCGGCATCTTGCCCCCGATTTGCAAACTTGCGGTTACCCAAAGTATATTCTGCCGCCAATATTTCACCGGAGACGCCGTGACCCGGCACATTTCTCGCATTGCTTACGGCAGGCAGTCTATCTGTCGATCCATAACGCATAAACGCATGCGCCAACGGATGTTCGGAGGCCTGTTCCAGAGCTGCCGCGACAGCTGCGCACCATTCGGCGCTTACATTCGACAATATCTCTATCGCTTCGATACGGGGTTTGCCTACCGTCAAGGTACCGGTTTTATCGAATACCACACAGGTCACGCGCGATAAGGTTTCCAAAGCATGTCCGCGAGTAACCAGTATGCCGCGCTTGATCAGATTAGAACCGGCAGCCGCCAGCGCTGCCGGCACTGCTAGCGATAATGCGCAAGGACAGGTTACCACCAGCACGGACAGTACGATTTCGAAAGCGCGGCCAGCATCGATTTTCAACCAGATCAAGCCGGTCAAAAAAGCAAAAATCAATAGTCCCAGGGTAAACCAGACCGCGACCCGATCGGCGATTTGCGCAATACGCGGTTTTTCCGCCTGTGCCTTATCGACCAGTCGAACGATCCCTGCGAGCACAGTATTTTCGCCTATACCGGTCACTTGCACCATAAGCGGACCCTCCTGATTCATACTGCCTGCTATTACCGTATCGCCAGTCTGTTTTGGTACGGCTCGCGACTCTCCGGTCAGCAACGATTCGTCTACCGTCGACATGCCCTCCACAATCAATCCGTCGGCGGCTATGATTTCACCGGCTTTAGCCAGTATCTGATCGCCCTGTTGCAAATCCAATACAGCAACATAATCCTGCTGTCCGTCGCGAATACGGGTAGCCATGGCAGGTTGCAGTTTCAAAAGATTTTCGGCGGATTCTATCGATTTTTCCCGTGCCCCCGATTCGAGCAAGCGGGTCACCAGCAAAAACAAGGTGAACATACTGATCGTGTCGTAATACACTTGCGTCCCACCGGTAAAAGTGACCCAAAGACTGCCTGCAAACGCGCTGAGTATAGCAATGCTTACCGGAACATCCATATTCAGATGTCTGGTCTTCAGGCCGCTCCAGGCCGAACGATAAAATGGCCACGCAGCGAAGCTGACCACCGGCAATGTTAGCAGCAAACTGAACCATCGCAGCAAACGGCGGGTATTGTGGTCGATGCCATACCACGCGCCTGCGTAGAGTGCGACTGCAAGCATCATGACCTGCGCTGCAGCTATTCCGGCTATGGCGATGCGCTGCAAATCCTTCTTGCGCTGGGTTTTTCTGACCTGATCCGATTGCCAGGCGCTGTAGGGATGAGCGTTATAGCCTAACAGCTGAATTTCCTGCAATATCCTGGATAGCTCTATCTGCCTTTCATCCCAGGCGATCCGAGCTCGATGATTGGCATAATTGACTTCCACCGACTGGATGCCCGCCAACTGTTTCAAGTGACGTTCATTCAGCCAGACGCAGGCGGCACAGGTTATCCCTTCAAGGATCAGAACCGCTTCCTTGCAATGGGGGCCGGCATCTATCACAAAACTGCGCTGTATATCAGGATGATCGTAGAGCGCCAGTTTTTTGATCTCGCCGGGCACTACTTCCTGCCCGCTCTCAGGCATGGCCGTTCTGCTGCGATAGTAATCGCCCAGACCGTTATCGACAATTGCCTGCGCTACTGCCTGACATCCCCGACAGCACATCGTTCTCGGCGAGTTCTCGATCTGGACATACAGGCCGAGCCCGGGGGGGGCAGGTTGTCCGCAATGGTAACACTGCGAACTAGCCACATCAGGCATATTATGTGACACAACTGTCAAGCTGCCTTCTTCACCATAACATTCCGCTCGACTTCAATAAATTTGCCGCCGGCTGAGATGGTAGTACGCATGATCCAGCTTCCGCTGCCGGGGATGGAAATATGACCCGAGTAATTACCCTTACCTGTATCGATCAGTTGAGTTTGTGCAAGAGGTATTTCGTTTCCGGCTCGAAGAAGACTGATTTTTACCGCCGCATTGTCTATCGGTTGATGATTACGATCAGCCAGTTTCAATGTTAAGGCATTTTCTGCTTGAGAACCCGCCACCAGAGTCTTGACCCCATCTATTTCTATAACCCAACCCAATTCTCTGAGGCTTGAAATCATTTGCAAATGCTGGTTTTGCGCGCTGGCAGCTTGCTCGTCGTGTCGAGTTACACCCGAGAAAGCAGTATATACTGGTTTTTTTTGCGCATTAGGCAAGAAAAACGCGGCAATGCCTGGCGGAACTCCGTTGGTAGACATGGAAACAAAAGCGCCGTTTACCACAAAAAGCACCAGAAAAAAGGCGACCATGAGTTTAATGGTCCAATGTATGCCTTCTTGTTGGGACTGCCTGGTTGCGGAACTGCTGATTAAGGTCATCACAGTCGCGGCCGATAAAAATACCGCCAAGTGTATCGACACGATGTCCAGACTCATGCCGACAATCAAACTATACGCAAGAATCATAAAACTGGCGGCGGCAGCTGAAATTACACCGCGCCAGAAGTTTGGCACGCCTATGCGCCCGAGCAAAAGGTGCATGATTATAACTAAAACTGCTCCACCAAATAAGCTTACTGACAAATTCATTGCCGTACCTTTTCACTATTAAAACTTGCCATTTGAACGGCGCGGTCTTTAGGGTTATTCACAGGGTGTACAATAAAGCTGAATTTTGTGTATTTTTCAGCCTGAGACGCTTGCATGGCCACATTTGCAAGAACGATTACGCTCCGCCCTCCATGTACCAGCACTTGATCCATGGAGCCGAGATTAAGCGCGCCGGGCGGTAAACCCTCAGCGCTTATCCGGTAGGTAACGTCGTGTTCCGTATCGTTCTGCAAACGTATTTGATATCGATCTCGTATCTCGCCGTCAGACAAATACACAAACAGCGGTTGCCTTACCTGACGCACACCCACTTCAAAATCACTTCGATGTTCGACGTTATACACCAGCAATCCGGTCATGATAATCAAAGCGACAAGATATCCGACCACTTTCAATCTTTTCCAGTCCAGATGCGGCTTGGCCGGCACGGTTGCTGCAATGTTGGACTCGGAATCGTATCGTATCAGCCCCTGGGGATAACCCACGCTGCCCATGACACTATTGCAGGCATCAATACATAAACCGCAAGAAATGCACCGGTACTGAAGTCCTTCCCGAATATCGATACCTGCCGGGCAAACCTGAACGCATAATCCGCAATCGATACAATCGCCGTGTCCTTGTTTGAGGCGTTCGTCCCGGTTTTTCAATTCTCCGCGAGCCGCTGTGCGCCCTGTTAGTCCTTCTCCGCGCCGTACATCATATGCCACGGCAAGCGTACTCGCATCATACATGACGCTCTGGAAGCGACCGTAAGGACACACATACGCGCAAATCTGTTCCCGCATAAAGCCGGCAGCCAAATATGTGGAAACGGTCAAACCAAGAGCGGTAATGTAGGCAGCGGAAGCCGCGGTACCCAGAAAAAAACGATGCAACAGATCAGGCGCATAACCGAAGTACAAAACAAAGGTCATGCCGGTCCAGAACGAGAACGCCAGCCATAGCGTGTGCGTCAGGCCGATTTTCGTTATTTTTTCCAGATGCCAAGGCTGTTTCTGAAGCCGTAGCCTTGCGGTTCTTTCGCCCTGTACGACCCGTTCTATCCAGATAAACAGGTCGGTCCAAATCGTCTGAAAACAGAAATAACCGCAAAAAGCGCGGCCTATGAGCGTCGTGACAAAAAACAGAAACGTGGCGGCAATAAAAAGCAGCAAAGCCAACCAGAATACGTTTTTCGGATAAATGACCACATCGAAAATATCGAATCTCCGATCGATCATATCGAACATTATTGCCTGCGAAATATGACCATTGCGCATCCAGGGAAGCCAGGGCATTCCGAAATAGACAGCGTAGGCCAGTAGAAGAATCGAGGTTTTGAAGCTCCTGAATTTCCCCTTTACCGACTTGGGTACGATTGTTTCCTTTTTCTCATAAAACTGGATAGGCTGAACCGTATTAGAATCCAAATTTCGTCTCCATAAAACAAAACCCCCGCACATAGCGGGGGCTTAGAGCATAGTCAGGAAGTATATTCTACTTAACTTGCACT
>JAJYPZ010000250.1 GCA_021794855.1 Pseudomonadota bacterium
ACTGGATATTGAAAACATTCATATCGGCGATGACAAATCCGACCTTGCAAAGCAGGCAGGATTAAGGATGTTCGAACCGCCGATGATGCCGCGGATCGGACAAATTTTGCCCGATAGCATAGCCGCACGCGCCGGCTTGCAAGTCGGAGACGAAATCACTGCGATTAATGGCGCGCCGATACAATGGTGGGCCGATTTCGTTCAGGCGGTGCGGACTCATCCGGATATGAGTCTTGTGTTGACGGTCAGGCGCAACGGTCGTTTGTACAATGTCGCTCTGGTTCCGGCAGCCGTTCGAGAACCGCAGCGGACAATAGGTAAGATCGGTGCCGGTCCCCTGGTCGATGAACGTGTATTCAGGGATATGATCACCGAGTTGCATTATTCGTTTGCCGGCGCATTTAACGAGGCGGTTGTCAAAACGCGGGAAACAGCTGTACTCGATCTGAGCATGATGGGGCGCATTCTTACCGGCAGCCTGTCGTGGCGAAATTTATCGGGTCCGCTTACCATCGCGGATTATGCAGGGCAATCGGCGCGTAGCGGATGGATGACCTTCATCGGCTTTATTGCCACGGTCAGCATAAGTTTGGGCGTGCTGAATTTATTGCCGATTCCCTTATTGGATGGGGGCCATTTGATGTATTATACGGTAGAGATAATCAGAGGCGCTCCCTTATCCGAACGGATCATGATGTTAGGACAGCATGTGGGTCTGGCTATGCTCGTGCTCCTGATGGCTTTCGCTTTTTATAACGACATTACTCGTTTGTTTGGTTCTTGATAATGCAAAACAAAATCACAGCAGCACTCGTTACTGGCATGTGGGCAATTTCTGCTCACGCAATGGATAGTTTTGTTGTTAAGGATATACGCGTAGAAGGCATACAGCGGACCGAAGCAGGCACTGTTTTCAGCTATCTGCCTGTAAAGGTGGGTGAAACGCTCGATGCCGACAAGGCCGCGGCCGCTATCAAAGCGCTGTATGCAACCGGTTTTTTCAAGGATGTGAAACTGGAAGAGCAGAACGGCGTGTTAATCGTTGTCGTGCAGGAAAGGCCTGCTATCGCTAAGATAGACATAGCGGGAAGCAAAGAGTTCACTTCGGACCAGATCAAAGACGGCCTGAAACAGTCAGGGATAGTCGAAGGCCGGATTTTCGACAAGGCTACGCTGGATCGCGCTGCTCAGGAAATCCGCAGATTGTATTACAGCCACGGCCGTTATGCGGTCAAAGTGGAAACTACCGTTACTCCGATGAAACGCAACCGGGTGGCGATCAATTTCAATATCGACGATGGCGAAGTCGCAAAAATCAAGCAAATCAATATCATAGGCAATAAATCCTTTACCGAAAAGGAATTGCAGGATGCTATTTTATTGCGCAAGCCCGGCTGGTTTACCTGGTACACCAAGAACGATCAGTATTCGAAGGAAAAGCTGGCTAAGGATCTTGAAACGCTTAAGTCGTATTACCTGAACCGCGGTTACCTTGAATTCAATATCGATTCTTCGCAGGTGTCGATTACTCCGGACAAACGCGACATCTATGTCACGATAAATATTACGGAAGGTCCGAAATATACAGTCTCAGGCATAAAACTGGCGGGTGAGATGATGGCGCCCGAAGCGGAATTGAGGAAGCTCATCGATATTCAGCCCGGCGATACGTTTTCGCGTGAAAAAGTGACGCAGGCATCGAAAAAGATCGGCGATCGCCTCGGAAACGACGGATATGCGTTTGCGAACGTGAACGCCTCTCCCGAAGTAGACAAGGATAAGCATACCGTCGCATTTACCTTTTTTGTCGATTCCGGTCGCAGGGTATACGTGCGGCATATCAATATCAAAGGTAATACGCGGACGCGCGATGAAGTGGTGCGCCGCGAATTCCGCCAGATGGAAGGCGCGTGGTACGCCGCCGATCAGGTGCAGCGTTCCCGCGAGCGCGTGGAGCGGCTCGGATTCTTTAACGATATCAATGTCGAAACGCCGCCGGTTAAAAATACCAAGGATCAGGTCGATGTGAACATGAGCCTCACCGAAATTCCGACCGGCAGTATCATGGTCGGCGCCGGATTCGCTTCGCAGGAAGGCTTGATACTGTCGGGTTCCATCTCGCAGAATAACCTGTTCGGCAGCGGCAATTCGCTGACGGCAACAGTCAGTACCGGCATATTCAACAAAGTCTATTCCGTTTCGTATACCAATCCTTACTTTACGCCGGACGGAGTCAGCGTCGGCTACGACGTGTACGAAAATGTGACCGATACCACGGCCTTGTACATGCTTTCACCCTACAAGAACACCACCAAAGGTATCGGTGCCAGATGGGGTATACCGCTGAACGAAAAGGATACGCTCAGTCTGGGGCTGGCGTATGAAGCCGTGCATCTGGATGTATTTCCGACCAGTCCCATCCAGTATCAGCAATTCGTTACGCAGAACGGTAATTATACCGATACCGTGCGCCTCGATCTGGGATGGGCGCGCGATAGCCGCGATAGCCTGATTTATCCGACGCAGGGTATGCTGGAAAGAATCTACGCGCAAATCGGCGTGCCGCCCGGTAGTCTGGATTACTATAAAATCTCGTACCAGCAGCAGTGGTTCGATCCGTTAAGCAAGACGTTTACCCTGATGCTGAACGGGCAGCTGGGTATCGGCGGCGGTTATAACGGTCAAACGCTGCCTTTCTTCCAGAACTTTTATGCGGGCGGCGTAGGTTCGGTCCGAGGTTACGATATCGGGACGATAGGACCCCACTACTACGACCCGGTTTCGGGCCAATACCTGGCACTGGGCGGTAACAAGAGTCTGGTCATGAATGCCGAATTGCTATTCCCGATGCCCGGCATGCCGGACAACAAATCGGTACGGTTGAGTGTCTTTGTCGACGGCGGCGACATCTGGGGACCCGGCGATACGTTTGCTACGGAACCCATGCGTTATTCCACCGGTGTGGCGGTGAACTGGATATCGCCGGTCGGGCCATTGAAGTTCAGTCTGGCGCAGGCGCTCAATCCTCAGCCTTACGATCAGAAAGCTGCATTCCAGTTTGCGTTGGGCCAGGTTTTCTAAGGAGCGATATCTTGGCAATTCGATGGCTTAAAACGTATCTTTGGTTCTTTCTGTTATTGGTTAGCTCTC
>JAJYPZ010000251.1 GCA_021794855.1 Pseudomonadota bacterium
AGCAATATTCCCCTGATTTCCGCCGGCGATTGCGCGAACGGTTTGACCAGAACCTGTTCCAGGCTCATGGCTATGTTCGCCGCTTCGCCGACGATAGCCCGTATCTCGTCCGCGTTCCACGGCTTGTTGATATAGCGGAATACTTCGCCGTCATTGATGGAGCCGATGATGGCTTCGATATCGGAATAACCGGTCAGCAACAGGCGCATGGTATCGGGTGCGATGTCGCGCGCCTGACGCAACAGATCCACGCCGGACATCAACGGCATGCGCTGGTCGCTGATGAGCGCATGCACCTTCTCCCGTTTGAGGATTTCCAGCGCTTCGTGGCCGTCAGTCGTCACCAGCACGCGAAAATTCGCCGCGAATAGCATGCGCAGCGAGCGCAATATGCGCTCTTCATCGTCTACAAACAATAAAGTCGGGCGCAAATCGGCGTTTTGCATCGGTCTCGCCGGTTTAACCGGCGGATTTATCGTATCGATCATCATGCCTCCTGCGCCATTCAAGGTTTTGCGGCAACCGGGAGACTTACGCAAAATGCCGTCCCCTTGCCGACCTGGGATTTCACCCGGATATAGCCCTGATGATCCCGAATAATTTTGAACGTGATGGAAAGACCCAACCCGGTGCCTTCGCCGATCGGCTTGGTCGTGAAAAAAGGATCGAATATCCGGCTCAGATTTTCAGCCGGTATGCCTTTGCCGCTATCGCGAATAATGATATGCACGTATTGCCCGTCGCTGAACGTACTGATCATGATGCGGCCGCGGTCTTCGATGGCATGAACGGCATTGGTAATCAGATTCAGCAGAACCTGATTGATTTGCGACGGGGCGCAACGGATTTTGGGTAACACGCCCAGATCGCGGATGACGTCGACCTTATGCTTGATCAGATTGTTCGCGATCACCAAAGTGCTGTCTACACACTGGTTGATATCGATATTGCTTACCATTGCCTGATCCAGGCGGCTGAAATTCTTGAGGTTGCCGACGATTTCTGAAATTTGCCCGAGCCCGTACAGCGTATCGGAAAACAAGCCCTGCATCTCTTCATGCTGAAAAGCGTTGGAAAATTCGGCGCGCATTTCCAGTATTTCTGAAAATTGCGCCTGCATCGCGCTCTCGTCCATATCCGGCGATTGCAGCATGGACATCAATTGCTCGTACTTTTCGTTCAGCCCGGCCAGCTGTTCGTACGCGGCCCGCGCCATTTCGACATTGTTGTGCACGTAACCCAGCGGTGTATTGATCTCATGCGCCACGCCTGCGACCATCTGCCCGAGCGAGGCCATTTTTTCGGATTGGACCAGTTGCGATTGCGACGCCTGCAATTGAGAGAACGACTGCGCCAGCGACTTGTTTTTAGTGATCAGCTTGTCTTCGAGACCGCGCAACAGATTAATCACGAAACCGACACCGTGATAATTGCCGCCGTCGGTAATGATGAAATCTTCGGTAATGGGAAAAGCGATATTGCGCGTAATATGATGGCTGGCTTCTTCCACCGGCCGGTCGACCGAAACCAGCAGCGGCGAGCTGTTCATGAAATGCCGTACCGCCTTGGCACCCTGCAGCTCCCGGCCGTAACGCCCCATGAGTATTCTTTGTACGTGATAACGGCTGATGACGCCTACCGGCTCGCCGTCGCGAACCACAGGCAAAGACAGAAAACGGTCGTAAGCAGGTTGCAGAAACAAATCGCCGACATCGATGACGGTAATGTCAGGCGTTAAAGGTTCGACAGCGATGCTCAGTTCCGCAATATTTTCCATAGACCGAATTCCGTGAGAATGCGATCCGGCATCATAACAAGCTAATATTACAAATTAAAAACACGATAGACCGATCTTTGATATCAAGCCTGTAAAAATCCTTAAATCGCATTTAAGAAAATTCTACTTCAGAATACCTTTATTTGCTGGGGGGATTACCTTCGGACGCGATCAGAATTTTCGTGAGATTTTTGACAAGTAATATCGTGGTGGTGAGCACTGATCAAATCCCCCCGACTCCCGCCCAATGATGCAATTTGATTTGCAGGCTCGTCCGTCCCTGGTAGCGATTGAGTTCGAGTTCGAACACGGCGTCTATTTCGTCGGGCAGCAATTCCGTACGATTGAACAATATGCTGTCAAAGCCGGTTTTTCCGGCCGTTAACTGGAATTTCAGATGTTTGTCTTTCAGGATTTTTTGCCCGGTCACACGAAATTTTCCTGAAAACCGCGGTGCCGGGAATCCTTGCCCCCACACTTGCGCGCCTATAGTTTCGGCAAAATCGGGCGTACAGGCATCCTCCGGCAGGTCGCCGTCGGTCTGTATCTGCGTTGCGAGGTCTTCCGGCGCAAGAAAATGACGGGCGGCGGCTTCGAACAGCGCCATGAATTCCGGCAACTGCGTCTCGCGTATCGACAAACCCGCTGCCGCTGCGTGACCGCCGAACTTCAAAATCAGCTCCGGCGCACGCTTCGCCACCCAATCGAGGGCATCGCGCAAATGCAAGGTATTGATAGATCGCCCCGAGCCCTTGATTTCTCCGTCGGCGCTGCGGGCAAAGCAGATGGCCGGCCGATGGAATTTATCTTTCAGCCTCGACGCGAGGATGCCGATCACGCCCTGATGCCAGGCCGGATCGAACATGACCAGAGTATAGTTATCCGCCGCTTCTATCGTCTCCAGTTGCATCAGCGCCTGTTCCTGCATGTCGGCTTCTATCGCCCTGCGCTCGGCGTTCAGCGCATGCAGACGCTGTGCGTAGCCGGTAGCGATCAACGGATCGCTGCTGAGCAGACAGGCGATGCCCAGCGACATATCTTCCAGCCGCCCTGCCGCATTCAGCCTCGGCCCTATCATAAATCCCAGATCGGCCGCCGCGGCTGTTTCGATCGGGCGGTTCGCCGCCCGGAACAGCGCTTCTACTCCCGGACAGGCACGACCCTGACGCATGCGGCGCAAGCCTTGTTCGACCAGAATGCGGTTATTGTCATCCAGTCTGACCACATCCGCTACTGTGCCCAGCGCGACGATATCGAGCAGTTGCGCCAGATTGGGCATTGCATCGGCCGCAAACTGGCCTCGCGACAGCAGTTCGGCACGGACGGCAAGCAGCACATAAAACATGACGCCCACGCCGGCCAGATGCTTGCTG
>JAJYPZ010000252.1 GCA_021794855.1 Pseudomonadota bacterium
TTCCGATCTATCCCGTATCGTGGGTTCAAATCCCACCCTCTCCGCCACCAATCTCCTTGATTATTATACAAAACACCCCAATACAGGTTCTAATGGTACCATTCTTGGACGTGAATTGTCCCTCTCTTCGACGATCCTCCCGGTATTAATATACTAAATAAACATTCCCCCTGCGGTACGTTTATACTGGCTCCGGTCTCACTGCACTTTCTTATCAACATATCTAACCGGAGTCTCGATTAAAATTCCGCCAGCATTTTGTACGACCCTATAATGCCATAACGCCCTGCGTAACGATCCGTGATTGAATAACATGCTGGCTGGTTCGTCCTCGATGAAACACGGTTTTGAAATTCAATTTACCAGCGCAACCGTCTTCCACCGAGCGCTTTTACACTTGAATTAAGTTTGGTATCGTACATACGGCCGAATTTCTTCATGATTAAATCGATTAACGATTTTCGCCCTATCCTGCCAAGGATGCCGTTAATCCACGCATCGCTCCTTTTCGCTGTGTTAAGTGTTAATCACGTCTAACCACTGTTTCGTAAAGATGATACGTAGACTAGCCTCCCTAAAATTCCGCTTCCTGATACTGGTTAAAACCATGCTCAGGATATTCGGGCTAGGCATTCTGGTAACGATGGCCGGCTGCGCGATCCAGAGCCATGGTTTTCTTCAGCCGGCCGGTACGATAGCGGTAGCCGAAAAAAGGTTGCTAATCGAAGTCGTATTGCTGATGCTGATTGTGGTCGTGCCGGTCTTGGTTTTGACTCCTCTACTGGTGTGGCGGTACCGCAGCAGAAATACGCATAGCGACTATCGTCCCGAATGGGAGTTCTCTCTTCTGCTCGAATTACTGGTCTGGGGCATCCCCGTACTGCTCGTATCAATTATAGGATATATGGTCTGGGTAAATACCCTGGCACTCGATCCTTACCGCACGCTGAAATCGGTCGAGAAACCGGTAGAAATACAAGTGGTCGGTCTCGATTGGAAATGGTTGTTTATTTATCCGGAACAAAACATGGCTACGGTCAACCAGCTCGTTTTTCCCGTCAATCGTCCGGTACATCTTACCTTGACCAGCGATAGCGTCATGCTTTCCTTGCTGATTCCGCGTCTGGTCGGTCAAATATATGCCATGCCGGGCATGAAAACTCAATTAAATTTCCAGGCCTACCAGACCGGACATTATCTTGGGGAAAATACGCAATATAACGGCACGGGGTTTTCTCAACAAAAATTCACGGCGCTGGCGCTTTCCCCCGGCGAATTTTCGTCTTGGGTCCAACAAGTCCATGCTCAGGGCAACCCTCTTGACCAGACTACGTACGCAAAATTAGCTGCACATGGAATTTCCCCGCATTTTCTTTATTTTTCATCGGTAAACATGGATTTATTCAAGTCGATTCTGGATAAATATCATGATTGGCCGGGAGCTAAGATCAGCCCGGAGAAAACCCTGACAACTGCTGACAGGACTAAATCATGATCCCTCACCCCTACTGGAATCCCTGGTTCGGCAAGCTAACGCTGAACGCCATCCCTACTGACAGTCTGGTAGCAATGGGAGCCGCATCGATTGCCGTCCTGGGCGCTGTCGGGACTGTCGTTTTGATAACCATGCTCGGCAAATGGCGTTATCTCTGGTCTGAATGGTTTACCAGCGTCGATCATAAGCGTATCGGTATCATGTATGTGGTCTTGAGTCTTGTCATGCTGGCACGTGCGGTCATCGAAGCGGTAGTCATGCGGTTGCAACAGGCCGTATCGGTAAACCATAGCGGATTTCTCGCTCCCGAACATTTCGGCCAGCTGTTCACGACGCATGGAACCATCATGATTTTTTTCATGGCCATGCCGTTCTTGACCGGTCTGATCAATTATGTAATGCCCTTGCAGATCGGTGCACGCGATGTTGCCTTTCCGGTCCTCAACTCAATCAGCCTTTTTTTGACCGCAGCCGGCGCGTTTCTGATTATGATCTCACTGGTATTGGCGCCTTTTTCTACCGGAGGATGGAGCGGCTATCCACCGTTTACCGGGATAGAATTCAATCCCGGAGTAGGCGTGGATTACTGGATCTGGTCGGTAAGTCTGGCGTCTATCGGCTCTACCTTAACCGGAATCAACTTCATTGTGACCATCTATAAAAAACGGGCTCCGGGCATGCGCCTGATGTTTATGCCTTTGTTTACATGGACCTCGCTATGCGTCGCCATTATGATGATTTTTGCCATGCCGCCGCTCACGGTAGCGACGGCGCTGCTGGCATTGGACCGATATCTGGGCATGCATTTCTTTACCAACGGGCATGGTGGCAACATGATGAATTATATTAATTTATTTTGGGAATTCGGCCACCCTGAAGTCTATATTCTCATCCTGCCTGCCTTCGGCGTCTATTCCGAAGTGTTCTCGACTTTTTCAGCCAAGACACTATACGGCTACACATCGCTGATTGTGGCAACGATGGCGATTGCAATCCTGTCCTATACCGTCTGGGTGCATCATTTTTTTACCATGGGACAAGCGGCAAACATTAACGCAGCTTTCGGCATCGCCACCATGCTGATCGGCATTCCCACCGGCGTGAAAGTCTACGACTGGATGCTGACGATGTATCGCGGTCGGGTTCGCTTTACGTCCCCCATGCTGTGGGCTATCGCTTTTCTTGTCACCTTTGTGATAGGTGGTCTGACAGGAATTTTGTTGGCTACGCCTCCCGTCGACTTTATGGTTCATAACACCACTTTCCTGGTCGCGCATTTCCATAACATGCTGATACCAGGATTGCTGTTCGGAATGATTGCCGGTTATCAATACTGGTTTCCGAAAGCCTTCGGCTACCGTCTCGACGAGACATGGGGACGGATTGCCTTTGCCTGCTGGACGGCCGGATTCTATCTTGCCTTTATGCCGCTTTACGTACTGGGGCTCAAAGGCATGCCGCGCCGCAGCGTGGAAACATTCCAGAGCTCTTTCGAACCCTGGTTACTGGTCGCTGCTGCCGGTTCCCTGCTGATCGCAGCGGGGCTTGCCAGTCTGGTCATACAATTGTACATCAGCATACGCCATCGGGACCGCGCCCGGGTCGGCGCTGGCGACCCTTGGGACGGACGCAATCTGGAATGGTCCACATCCGCG
>JAJYPZ010000253.1 GCA_021794855.1 Pseudomonadota bacterium
GACATCGCGTTTTGTGAAGGAATGGTTGATGACAGTAGATGTCATCAGCGTTTCGTTAGGAATGATGATTTCGGTGCCGTCCAGTACGCGCAGCAAAGTATAGCGGGTATTGAGCTGACTGACTTCGCCGTATTTGTTGTCCACCGTGATCATATCGCCGGGGCGTATCGAGCGGTCGAGCAGAATGATAAATCCCGATACATAATTGCTGGCGACTTTTTGCAGGCCGAAACCGAGGCCTACGCCCAGTGCGCCGCCGAATACCGATAATACCGTGATGTCGATGCCGACGGCGGGCAAGGCGATCAGCACCCCCGCTATCAATAACAGCGTCCGTATGGTTTTAATCAGCGCCAGGCGCAGACTGGGATCCATGACGGTAGCGCGCATCAATTGCGTTTCGATCAATTGCGACATCCATAATGCGCCGATGATGGCGAGGATGACGACAATAAGCGCCTCCAGTGCCAGAAACAGCGAAAAATGATGGTGCCCCGATTCGAACGAGACGTTATCCAGTATCGAATCAATGACCGGGAACAGGCCGGTGATATGCAGCGCAAAGCCGATCCATATCGTCCAGGCGATATAGCGCTCCCAGACAGCCAGCGATGCATTGTTTTTAAAGACATGGCGCAACATGTAGCTCAATACCCGGACAAGTACCAGTGCAACCAGCAAGGGGATGGCAATATTGAGCAGATGCACTTCATGATCGGGTATGAGCAGGTTGCGTCCCAACGCCACCAGAAATAGGGCGATCAGAGGCACTGCCAGATGGGTGAGATTGGAGCGGTCTACTTGCCAGTCGGGATGCCTGTCGACAATAAATTTGTTGAACAGGCGCACGATGCCCCAGCTCAGCAGTCCGCAAACCAGCAAGACGCCGACTTGCCAGAGCAAATCGGTCTGATGCGATTCATGGATTAAATGAGTGATTAAATTTTCCAGAGGAGGGGATTTAGTCTTCATTTGAGATTGGCCGGAATACGATGAGAGACGAATTGAAAACGAACGGATTTAAAGCGGGTTGGCTTGATCCTTATAGCCGGTTACTCGGCGAACATAGATGAAGCGGGCAGTTAATCAAATAATACACGGAAAATATCGATCATGCATGCGCTTCGAGAACCGCGGCAAAGAATCCATCCGTCCCGTGATCGGCCGGATTGAGACGTAAATATTCTCCGGTATCCAGATTTATTTGCTGTTCGCCGAGTACTTCTGCGGCGTTCTTCAAACGAAAGCGGGGAGTGGCTTCAAGAAAAGCGGTCACTATATCTTCATTTTCTTCCGGCAACAGGCTGCAGGTGGCGTATACCAGACGGCCACCTGGCTTGACCAGTTTGGCGGCGGCGCTCAGGATGCTGGCTTGCTTGACAGAAAGTTCCGCTACACTATCGGGGTTCTGACGCAATTTCAGGTCGGGGTTGCGGCGCAAGGTTCCTAATCCGCTGCAAGGCGCATCGACTAGGACGCGGTTGATTTTGCCTGCCAGGCGTTTGACCCGGCTATCATTTTCGCTGCTGATCAATTGCGGCGTAATGTTGGACAAACCGGAACGTTTCAGTCTGGGCTTGAGGCGGGTGAGCCGTTTTTCCGAGACATCGAAGGCATACAGCCGTCCGGTCGACTGCATGAGCGCTCCGAGCACCAGTGTCTTGCCGCCGCTACCCGCGCAAAAATCCACTACCATTTCGCCGCGCTTGGGAGCCATCAGATAAGCCAGCAACTGGCTGCCTTCGTCCTGCACTTCGAAATGCCCTGCCAGAAACGGCTTGTAATGGCTGAGCGCAGGTTTGTCGGTCAAGCGTATGCCTACCGGCGAATAAGGCGTTGCGACGGCATGCATGCCCGCTTCGTTCAGCGTCGCCAGCAATTCGTTGCGTTTGGCGAGTACGGTATTTACGCGCAGATCCAGCGGTGCCGGCCGGCGCAAAGCGGTGCATAATTGCGTGGCTGCCTCAGCCCCGTAAACTGCCAGCAAACGTTCCGCCAGCCAGTCGGGAACGTCCCATTGTACCGGAAGGGCTTGCGCCGTCAGATCGAAGGCTTTGATTTCCGGCACCTGATCCAGTTCCGGTCCGCGCAAATACGGAGCCAGTTCGCGCATATTCATCCCTTGCAGCCGGACCAGCCAGGCAATCGCGAGCAAGCGCGGGGTGGGTTTCCCGCAGGCCGTATCGAGCGAGCGCAGATTGCGCAGAACCCCGAACACCAGCTCGGCAACAAATGCCCGATCTTTAGGTCCTAGTGCAGGATGCTCGCGGAAAAACCGGCTCAGCAATACATCGGCAGGCGCTTCCAGCGGCAAAATGGAACGCAGCGCTGTAATCGCCGTTTCTAGCGGGAGAGGGGTATTAGCCATCGAAACAAGTATGCCTTATAAAAACGAGGAAAAGAAGGTGTGCCCTGTGACTTCGGCATGCGATGACCGGAATTGCCTGTCGGGACGGAATATGCTTCCGGCTGAAAATACAAGCTTAAATTGTACCATAAGTCTGCAAGCGTAAAAAATGGACTGCCTCCGCGATTACGACGATTCCGTGGGCGACGGGGAAGTGGACGCCGTTTTTTCCGGGCGATTTCGATTTAATTTTTTTATCAGGATTTTGCCTGCATTGATCCCCGGAAGTTCAAGCGCAATATGAGCGAGCAATGCAAATGTGACCAGTCCGGCTGCTGCGACGGCGATCACCATCCAGTAATGCAGCGCTGAACCCAGCGCGAACAGTCGCAGCGACGGAACGGCGAAGATCGCGTACAAAGCCAGTCCCTGTAAAATATAGATGCCGTAACTGATTTCGCCTAACCGGCGCGCCGCGCGAGTCTGCAATAAACCGAACAGCGTGCAGCCCGAAGTAACGAGGAAAAAAACCGTTGCCAGCATTAAAATCGGTACTGCTGTATAAGCGGTATCAAATCTTGAGAAAACCAACGCCAGCAAAATAATCGCTATAACCGATTTCATATTATCGCTCAAATGTTTATCCAGAACGGTTTTATGCTGTTGGATGGACACGCAGGCCATGCCTGCCAGGAAATCCGTGGCGGCTATCCATGAGGGCGAATGCGTATGCTCCATCATGGTGAAGCTGAGTATGAGGCTTGTTAAAGAAAACCAGAGATGAGACTGATA
>JAJYPZ010000254.1 GCA_021794855.1 Pseudomonadota bacterium
CTGCACGCTAATACGCTGCGAACTTGCCGAACTGCAATCATTGGCCCCGAGCTGGTCGAATTTGCCGCAGGACCATTATCTGAAAGACAGCGGAAATTACCGGCAACGCAGACATTCATGCTTTATCATCGATGCAACCAAGGTGGAACAAACCCCGCATCGGAGCCATTGGCAGCCGCTGGAATACAATGCATTGCATGGGGGGCTGCGACGTATGTTCGAGCCGATCACTCAGGAATTTATCGACCAACCGGTCTGGTCGCGCTTACTGCAAGCGACAGGTAATTTATTTTCGCAAGTAAAAGGCCAGCAAGTCTGGTTTGTAGAAGCGCATCAATTTCGTATCGATACGCATAGCGGGATCGGGCGTCCCACACCGGAAGGCGCACATCGGGATGGAGTGGATTTTGTCGCGATTTTATTAATTAACCGAATCAATATCAAAGGCGGAGAAAGCCGCATATTCGACGCTGCCGGCAGCAACGGCAAACGCTTTACCCTGATCGAGCCCTGGACGCTTTTGTTACTGGACGACGAACGGGTGATACACGAGGCGACGCCTATCCAGCCTACCGGCGAAAACGGCCATCGGGACACGCTGGTATTGACTTACCGGCGAGGCGGTTTTCAGGAAGGGCCTTAACTCCGACTCATGCGCCGATGCCTTTGGATCGGCCATATTTTATCAATTTCCGCAATACGAACACCGTCATCAAGGCGATCAGTGCGCCAGCCAATACGTCGGCAGGAAAATGCGCGCCCAGAACCGGTCGCGAGACACATACCAGAAGCGCGAAAATCCATAACACCCATTGCAGTGCCGGACTGGCGCGCGACGATAGACTAGCGGCAAGCAATACGGCAAAGGTCGCATGCCCCGACGGAAAACTATGAAAAAATTCCGGCCGTCCGATTACATGAACGGCTCCGCTGCCCAACGCAAGCAATGGTCGCGGAAAGTCCAACGCAGGCTTGATGGCCGTCACTATCCAGCCCGTCACGCAATACCCTACGCCGAACACCACCAGATTGCATCGCGGCAGGATTTGCGGACGCCATGCAGCAAGTAACAGTGCCAGCGCCATAAAGAACGGATAATTCGCATGATCGCCCCACGCCGTCATGGTCAGCATGAATGCATCAAGATAATGCGCATGGTACGAATTCAGCCATACAAACAATGACTCGTTCAAGCCTCCCCATGCGTATAAAGGGTTAGCCGACGATATCATGTCAAAGTCATGCCGTAACCCCACAAACCGATCCCGATCGCCGCACAGAGCGCCGCGACATAGATCAGCCAGACTCTTTTGGTTAATGCCGTCACCGACGCCAGGGCAACGGCGATCTGAAACAAAATCATCGCAAAGGCGAGCATCTGATGCGGACGATCCAGATGCGCCGCTTCGGTATTGGCTTTGGCGGAGGCCGCCTCGTATTTTTCGGCGCTGGCTTTGATCTCGGCTTTCTGGGCTTTGTATTTCTCTATTTTTTCGCTGAAACCCTTGGTCTTTTCCGGCGATGCCAATACTTTCGCCAGTTCCATCAAATGGGTTTTGGTGCTGACCGCCTGATAATAATTCCATTGATCGGTGGCATGCGCCTTCATTAACACTGCATCGTTCTTTTGCATCAGTACTTCATCCATCAAGCGATTGCCCTGATACCCGAGTACGGCTCCCAGCGCCGCCAGGATCGCCGTAAACAGCGCCACCCACTGGCTCAGCGGATTGGCGTCATGGTGGATATGCGGCGCTTCGATACCGGATTCGCTCATAATTCATTCCCTTTAAAAAATCAATAAACTTAAACTGTTAACCTCTATTAGCCGAAACAAATTGAAATACTTCGTTACATATAATCGTCAACTACTACCACTACTACAACGTTATTTGCACTGTATCAAGCGTATCATCCCGATTAAACCATGGAGAAAAAAATGTTAAAAAAATCAAGCAAAATAATTATGCTATTCGTATCCGCTACCGTGATCTCTGCCGTTTCGGTCCATGCAATGGCTGAAACCCAGTGGGAAAAAACTCACCCCGCGCGCGATCAGGTCAACGATCGCCTACACCATCAAAATCGTCGCATCCACAAAGAAGTCAAAGAAGGCGACCTGACCAGACAACAAGCCCAACAATTGCATCAAAACGACCGTAGTATACGGCAAGAAGAGCGCAGTATGGCCAGCCAGAACGGCGGACATATCACCCGCCAGCAGCAAGCCACGCTTAATCAGCAGGAAAACGCAGTAAGTCAGCAAATAGGCAAATAGCGCGCAAGGATTTATACCGGACATTTTGACTGAATAGAGCTATTTTACTTCTTTGAAAAATCCCGGCTATCAGTTCTAATAGCAGTAAAAGTTTTTTAAATTTTATTTTGGAGCACATCATGTCAAAAATCGCTAACAAAGCCATATTAACGGCTCTCATCGCTGCGGTAATAGCCGGCTCTTCCGCCAGTGCCATGGCCGATACCCAATGGGATAAAAACCACCCGGCGCGGGATCAGGTAAACGACCGTCTGCACAATCAAAACAAACGCATCCACAAAGAAGTGAAAGCAGGAGAAATGTCACGGAAGAAAGCCCGTCGCCTGCATCGGCAAGATGCACGCATCCACCAGGAAGAGCGCGGCATGGCCAGTCAGAACGGCGGACGCATCAACCAGCAGGAACAAAGCACTCTCAACCAGCAGGAAAACAGAATAAGCCAGAAAATCGGCCAATAAACAATAATCGCTACTCGTCGCGCGACTTTAGCCTGCAGCCTCTGTCTGCAGGCTTTTTGTTGCTGCTTAGCGAATATTAGGCGGCCATCTTTACGTGGGAACCCTTAAGTAAATCCCGTTCAGTTCGCGGTGCAATCACAAAGGACATCCTGTCTCATCCGGCTTTCTAGCGCCAGCGTAAGCGGCATGCCACAGTAACTGGCTTACGGAAATTATCAGGCCGTCTGTAATATAATATTATAAAATACTCCCTTTAATCCCGCTGACGAAGGATACCTATGGCCTCAATGATCAACTACCCAAGACCGGACGGCAAGACCGTACAGGCTTATCTGGCCCAACCGCAAGATATAGAGAATGCTCCTGCTATCGTAGTGATCCAGGAATGGTGGGGCTTGAA
>JAJYPZ010000006.1 GCA_021794855.1 Pseudomonadota bacterium
CGTCATCAACGGGGGATTTGAAACCGGAAATCTTGCCGGATGGACGGTCTCCGGTAATCCGGATTACACAGGCGTAGGTACGCAATCCCAAAGCGGTAGTTACGCGGCTTACCTCGGTGCGGTTGGTTCGCTCGATTTTCTTAGCCAGACGCTATCCACTACCGCAGGCAGCCATTATGATTTGAGTTACTGGCTGGCAAGCGATGGCGCTACGCCTAATGAATTTTCGGTGTCCTGGGGCGGAACGATGCTCTCGGATCTCATGAATATCGCCGCGCAGCCTTACACTCGTTATACTTACAATGTCATGGCGACCGGCTCTTCGACCATACTGACTTTCGGTTCGAGAGACGATCCGGGGTATTTGCATCTGGATACCATCAGTGTGACTCCGGCAATCCCTGAACCCGCTACGCTGGCATTGTTCGGTATCGGCTTGGCCGGTCTCGGTGCGATACGCCGTCGCAAGAAATAATCGTACTCGCAGGGGTGGCAGAGGGCGGCTTAGGCCGCCTTTTTTAATTAAAATTCAATAACTTAATCTTTCATGGTGGCAGGACTGCTTCCAAAGCCACGTATTCAAAGCGGACCTGCGATGGAACGTTTCCTCTTTCGGTATAATCATGGCATGATTGCTCAATTGTAAAAACGACTTTGAAACTCTGCAAAAGTTATGGTGCAGATGCGGGAATATTAAGGGTGGCAATGATTTACGGCATAGGAACGGATATAGTCAGCGTACCGCGTCTGGCACGAATGCTGGAGCGCCACGGCGAACGTGCGGCACTGAAAATACTGGCGTCGTCGGAGGTGGATGCATACAGGCGACATGCCTCGCCTGCCGGATTTATGGCGAAGCGTTTCGCAGCGAAGGAAGCCCTGGCCAAAGCGGCGGGTACCGGTTTACGCGATCCGGTTTCGCTGGCGAATATTGCTGTTGTTCATGATGAACTGGGACGGCCCGAATTCGAATTTTCGCCGCCGCTACAGGAATGGCTCCGGGTGCGGGGAGTCAAGACAAGTCATTTGTCGATCAGCGACGAGTCTGATATGGTAGTCGCTTTTGTGATACTGGAGGGATGAGCATGAGTCTGGGGCCGGTAATGGTCGATGTCTCGAAAAAGTCGGGGTCTGACCTGAATGGCACCAATGGCACAATGGCGCTCCCCGGAATTCAAGCTGAAATTTTTGAATAAATCAGCGTTTCCTTAGCGTACATGAGCGGGTAGCAGGCGTGATGGATACGATTTCAGAAAAGCGCGACGCCACCGGGCGCACGACTGGCTAATGGCAGTCCGGCACGATGTGCCATTTCAAGCGCGAGCGCAGTTGGCGCGGAAAGCGTTGCCAACCCACCCAGGCCGGAAATGACGGCTTTCTGTACAAGCTCGAAACTGCAACGGCTCGTCATCACGGCAAATCCGGAATTTACATCAATGTGATTGCGCTTGAGTGCGCCGATAAGCTTGTCAAGTGCATTGTGGCGGCCCACATCTTCACGCGCCCAATGAATTACGCCATCCCGAGTCGCAAACCCGGCCGCATGGACGGAGTGGTTAGCCGCATTCATGGGTTGGTATGAGTTCAGCGCACCGAATGCGGTAGTAATTGCTTCCGCGTGCAAGGCTGGCCGTACGCGATGAGGCAATTTGAACGTCACGTCGGTCAGTGCGTGGATGCCGCATAGCCCGCAGCCTGAACGCCCTTCCATCGATCGTTCCGGCAGTTTGCGTCGCAGCGGCTTGCCAACGGCGACATTGACGCAAAAGCCTGTTTCGGTCGATAAGATCCGGATCCTGCGAATATTCAGTACGTTATCTAGATATCCTTCTGCTAGCAGAAAACCGGCTGCCAAGTCTTCGAGATCAACCGGCGTGGCCATCATTACGGTTATCGGCGTGCCATTGACCAGTATGCCCACCGCAACCTCTTCGGCAACATGCCACATCATTTCGCTGTCGTTCTGCCCCGGTTGCGCAGTAGGCGAGAATTTCGCGCGCGCTGTCAAGCTGCCGACAGATTGGAGCGTTTGCATGGCCTATTGTACCTGTCCGATATCGGTAGTCACTTCGCGTTCGATACGTACCGGCACTGATTTCGACGCCGGTGTCTTTGAAAGCTGGTCGTGGTGATAGATGGGAACCAGTACATTGCATTCGGGATAGTAGGAGCCGACTGTGCCGTACGGAATGTCATAGGGAGTCAGTGTGAGTCCGCCCAGGCTGCGATACTGCCCGTCATCGAAGTCAGTAATCAGCCGTACAGTCTCTCCCGCCTCCAAACCTGCTGAGTCGATGTCGGCAGGATTCATTAGCAAGACGGCACGCGTTCCCTCAATCCCGCGAAAGCGATCCGAGTAGCCGTATATGGTTGTATTGAATTGATCATTGGAACGCAGGGTTATCAGGCGATAGCGCCCCGGCCTGTCCTGAAAACCAAGTGAGGTGAGCTGGCCTGGGATTGTGAATATAGCCTTGCCAGTATCGGTTTTCCAAACGCGATCATGCGCGGAGTTCCCGCGATAAAAACCCCCAGGCTCGAACAATCGCTGATTGAAATCGCGGAAATCATCCGGATAAGTTGCCTCGATCAGGTCACGTACGAGACTATAGTCGCCGGTCCAGGCGTTCCATTTTATTTTTGGGTTGAACGGCAAGGTCGCTTGAGCGATGCCGGCGACGATGGCCAGCTCGCTTTTTAACTCTTTCGAAGCGGGATCCCGATGACCAATCGAACCGCTGATCATCGAAAAACTGTCTTCCGTGGAAATCGACTGGGGACCGGTCGCCTGTTCATCGATTTCCGACCGGCTCAGACACGGTAGAATGTAGGCGGTTTTCCCCGGGAACAAATGGCTGCGATTGAGTTTGGTCGAGATCATCACGGTAAGATCCTGACGTGCCCAAGCGTCTTCCATAAGCTTCTGATCGGGTACCGCCCGCAAGAGGTTGCCGCCGAGCGAAACGAAAGCCTTCACCTTGCCTTCGAACAGGGCTTCGACAGCCTCTACTATATTCATGCCATCTTTGGTTGGCGGATCAAATTCGAACAAGGATTTTAGCTTATCCATTGGAATCAAATGGGTTTTTTCGGCAATACCTACCGTACGTTGTCCCTGGACGTTGGAGTGGCCGCGTACGGGACAACAGCCGGCTCCGGCCTTGCCGATATTGCCGCGCAGCAGTAGCAGATTCACCAGCATCGCAATATTTAGCGCGCCATGGGTATGTTGGGTCAGGCCCATGCCGTATACGCCGATCACCCGTTCCGCTTCGATATATACCCGCGCGGCTTCCCGCAGCGCGGTTTCGGTCAGTCCGCTGCAGGACTCGATATCCGGCCACGATGTTTCGCGGACACTCGAGATAAAGTCATCAAAACCGGTGGTGTGTTGGGCTATGAAGTCGACATCCAGGACACGCGCAGTTCCGGTCGCCCTGGCCGCATCGTCGGCTTCGATCACACATTTGCACAAGCCCAGAATAGCGGCCACGTCACCACCCGATTTCAGTTGCAGATAATGGTCTGAAATTATCGTTTCCTTGCCGGTCATCATTTCGACGGGACTTTTCGGATTAACAAATGAAACCAATCCTTGCTCCCGAATTGGATTGAACGTCACGATCTTGGCGCCGCGCTTCTTGGCTTTCTGCAATGGGTCCAGGAAACGGGGGCTGCTGGTGCCCGGGTTTTGTCCAAAGAAAAATAATGCGTCTGCCTCCTGCAGATCGTCCCAAACGATTGTCCCGACCGGCGAACCGATGACTTTGGTCAGACCCACCGAAGTGGTTTCGTGACACATGTTGGAACTTTGCGGCAGATTGTTGTTGCCGTAGAGGCGTGCGAGGAGCGCGTAGAGATAGGAGGCCTCGAGACCGGCGTGGCCAGAAGCGTAAAAAATAGTACTTTCGGGTTCGAGCGCCTTCAATACACTGCCGATATCGGCGAAGGCTGCCTCCCACGAAACAGCGACGTAGCGGTCTTCGGCAGCATCGTACTTGAGCGGTGCGGTCAGGCGTCCAGTCATTTCCAGGTCATGGTCACGCCATTGGCGCAATTGACTTACGGTATGCTCATCCCAAAATTCCGGAGTGCATCGCTTGCTCGTGAGTTCCCATAACATGGCCTTCGCACCGTTTTCACAAAATTCGAAAGCAGAATAATTGGCAGGCTTAGGCCAGGCGCACGAGACACACATGACGCCTCCAGGCTTGTTCATGCGACGTAGGGTATCGAGTGCTGCAGGGGTTGACCAGGCCTCGCCAAAGATGCTGGCAATCCCTTTAAGCGATCCCCATCCCCCCGCAGGACCTTCAGAATGGGCCATTTCGTGTTCTTCGTTCATACTCAATCTCC
The DNA here is from genome assembly GCA_021794855.1 of Pseudomonadota bacterium. The sequence continues at coordinate 4,357 of JAJYPZ010000006.1, forward strand.
AGCAAATGATCAAATAAAATGTTTCGACAAATTTTTGCAGTGACTTTGTCTTTCCCGAAGGTACCGTTTATTTCAATCCTGTCAGGTCTAATTTTGGCAGCTTAGGTGGATCGCTTTTGATCTGGCATCAATGTTGTCGATCCGTTCGCCTGTGTTATATGTATATTTTTCCATTGCTGGTTTCTGTAACGCAAAACAGATTAGATTGGCTTGTCAAACAATGAATTGACACAATATAACAAAATTTTAAAAGATATGACTTCCATAGATCGGTTCGTTCCCGCACGGAAGCATGGCCTTTCCTGCATCATGTTTTTCATATTATGAACAGATGTTTCCTTAATTCCTTTATAATTTTCATTCGGTTTGTAAACGAATTCATACGGAATCTGGATCGATAAACGTCGACTGCCATCTAGTGGCAAGCTACTAGGCGCAATCCGCCCCTGCATGTTTCCTGGCCAAGCGTTTTTCTGCCTAGGAATCCTTGGCCAAAGCGGCCGGTACCGGTTTACGAGATCTGGTTTCGCTGGCGAATATTGCTGTTGTTCATGATGAACTGGGGCGGCCAGAATTTGAATTTGCGCCGTTGCTGCGGGAATGGCTGCGCTTAAGAGGGGTGAAGTGAGTCATTTGTCGATCAGCGACGAGTCTGATATGGTAGTCGCTTTTGTGATACTGGAGGGATGAGCATGAGTCTGGGACCGGTAATGGTCGATGTCTCGGGGCTGGAATTAACCGACGCCGACCGCAAACGATTGCTGCATCCTTTGGTCGGAGGCGTGATTCTGTTCGCGCGCAACTATCGGTCGCCCCAGCAATTGAGTGCGCTGACGGCGGAAATCCGGGCTTTGCGCTCGCCGCATTTATTGATTGCAGTGGATCATGAGGGGGGGCGAGTACAGCGTTTTCGCGAAGGATTTACCGTGTTGCCGCCGATGCGGGCCTTAGGCGCGATATGGGAGCGTAATTCGACCCAGGCGCTTCATCTGGCGCAGGATTGCGGTTACGTGCTGGCGGCGGAATTGCGTGCGCACGGGGTGGATCTGAGTTTTACCCCTGTGCTCGATCTCGATTACGGCGCTTCCTCGGTGATCGGCGACCGAGCTTTTCATGCGCAGGCGCATGTCGTGGCCGACCTGGCGCATGCCTTGATGCTGGGCATGAAAACCGCTGGAATGGGCAGCGTGGGCAAACACTTTCCCGGTCACGGTTACGTGCGTGCCGATTCGCATCTTGCAGTACCGGTCGATGAGCGCAGCATGAGCGAGATCGAAGCGGATGATCTGGTGCCGTTTGCGCGGCTGGTGGCCGATGACATTCCCGGCATGATGCCGGCGCACGTCATTTATCCGGCTGTGGATAGTTTGCCTGCCGGATTTTCTGCTTTCTGGCTGCAGGAAGTCCTGCGCCGGCGTCTCGGTTTCGAAGGCGTGATTTTTAGCGACGATCTTTCCATGGAAGGCGCGGGTGTTGCCGGCGATATGGTCGATCGGGCGCATGCGGCCTTGCAGGCGGGTTGCGATATGGTGCTGGTGTGCAATAATCCGCTGGCAGCGGACGAAGTTTTAAATCGTCTGCAGTGGCAAAAGCCGGCGTTGAGCATCGTACGCATGGCTCGTTTACACGGACAGGCCCATGCACCGGACATGACTGCACTGCACGGACATCCGCGTTATGTCGAGGCAATGCATCGGGTTGCCGGTCTCGGCCATGACAGCGGTGAATTGTGGGCGCAGGACGTCAATAATACGTGCGGCAAGAGCGGGATGAATTGAGCGAGACGTTTTGTGCAAACTGTACGGCGTGTCCGCGTCTGGCGGGATTTCTGGCGGAAGTGCGGGCCGACTTTCCGGATTATTATGCGCGGCCGGTGCCACCGTTTGGCGACGAACGTCCCTGGCTGCTGATCGTGGGCCTAGCGCCCGGGATGCATGGCGCGAACCGTACCGGCCGTCCGTTTACCGGCGACCATGCCGGCATATTGCTGTACCAGACCTTGCATCGGTACGGTTTTGCCAGCCGGGAGCAGTCCGTCGACAGCGAAGACGGCCTGATATTGCAGGGTTGCCGCATTACCAATGCCGTCAAGTGCCTGCCGCCGGCCAATAAGCCCGAGCCCGGTGAAATCCGGCAGTGCAATAACTATTTGGCGGCGGAATTCCGGGCGCTTCCGGCCGATATCGCGATACTGGCTCTGGGCGCTGTGGCGCATGCTGCGGTATTGATGGCGTTGGGATTGCCGCCTAAAACCCATAAATTCGGGCATGGGGCAGTCCATGCGATCGGAGACAGGCGCAAGCTGTACGACAGTTATCATTGCAGTCGTTACAATACTCAAACGCGGCGTCTGACCACAGACATGTTTCATGCGGTGTTTGCCCGGATCTGCGCCGACCGGGAATGAGGGAAGCGATGTTCGATAGTGCGCACCTGATTGCGAATCTGCCTAATTTGCCGGGCGTTTACCGCATGCTCGGAGATGATGCCCAAGTGTTGTACGTCGGTAAAGCCGGCGATCTGCAAAAGCGCGTCGCGTCGTATTTCCAGAAAACCGACCTGTCGCCGCGTATCCGTTTGATGGTAGGCAAGATCCGCGCCGTGGAAATTACGGTGACGCGCTCCGAATCCGAAGCCTTGATTCTGGAAAACAATCTGATCAAGGCGCTGGCGCCTCGCTATAACATACTGTTTCGCGACGACAAATCGTATCCATATCTGATGCTGTCCGGTCATGACTATCCCCGACTGGGATCATTTCGCGGCACGCCGCAAAGTCGAGACAGTTGTTTCGGCCCGTTCCCAAACGCCTACGCGGTACGCGAAAGCATCCATATCCTGCAGAAAATCTTTCGCTTGCGCACCTGCGAAGACAGCGTGTTCAATCATCGTTCGCGGCCCTGTCTGCTGCATCAGATCCAGCGTTGTACGGCGCCGTGCGTGGGGGCGATCAGCGCTTCGGATTATGCCGCCGACGTTAAAAATGCAACGCTGTTTTTGACCGGCAAGGCGAATCAGGTGTTGCAGTCGATCGGCGAAAAAATGCAGGCGGCGGCGGAAAGAACGGAGTACGAAGTGGCGGCACTCTATCGCGATCAGCTTAAAAGCCTGACTGCCGTACGGGAAAAACAGTTTGTCGGCAGTCAAAGCCAGGTGGATGCCGACGTCATAGCCGTTGTCAGCGAACAGGGTTTGTTGTGCGTGAATCTGTTGATGATCCGGGGTGGCCGCCATCTCGGCGATCGCAGCCTGTTCCCGCAGAATGCCCAGGAAGCGAGCGTCGAGGAAGCGTTGAACGCGTTTCTCGCCCAACATTATTCCAGCATAAACATCCCGTCGCATATCATCGTATCCGGGCCGGTAGATGCTGCGCTCGCAGCGGCGCTCAGCGAACAGGCCGGTTACAAGGTGACGATACAGAGCAGGCCCAACGGCGAGCGCAAAGGCTGGCTGCAGATGACGCTCAATAACGCGAAACTGGCTATCGCTCGCCAGGTGACGCAAAAAACCACGCAAAGCCGGCGATTGGCGGCGTTGCAGCAGGCATTGAAGATGGCCAATTTACAGCGCATCGAATGTTTCGATATCAGTCATACGCTAGGCGAAGCGACGGTCGCATCGTGCGTAGTCTACGATCAGGAAAGCATGCAGCCCGGACAATACCGGCGCTTTAATATTCAGGGCATCGTTGCCGGAGACGATTATGCCGCGATGCGCGACGCCATTACCCGGCGCTATCGCAGAATTCAGCAGGCGGAAGGCAAATTTCCGGATCTGGTTCTGATCGACGGCGGCGTGGGCCAACTGAATATCGCCGCCGAAGTGATGGCCGAGCTCGGTATCGACGAAATCATGCTGATCGGGGTCGCCAAGGGAGTCGAACGTAAAGCCGGCATGGAGCAGCTGATTGCCGTAAGCGGCGAAGCGACGCGTTTGCCGGCCGATGACCCGGCTCTGCATCTGATCCAGCAGATCCGCGACGAAGCGCATCGTTTTGCGATTACCGGACACCGAGCGCGGCGCGGTAAAGCGCGCACTACTTCCACACTCGAAAATATAGCCGGAATAGGGCCGAAACGGCGGCAAAAACTGCTCGAAACCTTTGGCGGCATGCGGGAATTAAAGAATGCGGGAATAGAGGAAATAGCTACTGTCGCAGGCATAAGCCGCAGTCTCGCGGAGCAAATTTATAATGAATTGCATTGACGCGCCTTTAGTCCGGGGAGCGCATAGGTTAGAATAGCGGTTCGTTATGACCCGGTTATGAAATTATGCCGCTTAATGTACCTAATTTGCTGACCTGGTTACGCATACTGCTTATCCCTCTGGTAGTAGCGGTTTTCTATTTGCCGACGAAGTGGCTGGATTTGCGCGAGATGAATCTTCTGGCAGCCGCCATGTTCGGTATCGCCGCGATTACCGATTGGCTGGACGGCTATTTTGCACGCATGCTGAATCAGTCTTCGGCGTTCGGAGCATTTCTCGACCCGGTGGCCGATAAATTGATGGTGGTTGCGGCTTTGATCGTACTGGTCCAGTTGCGGCGGGTAGATGCTTTGATTGCATTGATCATCATTGGCCGCGAAATAACTATTTCCGCTTTGCGGGAGTGGATGGCGAGCATCGGAGCGCAAGCCAGCGTTGCCGTATCGGTAATAGGTAAATTCAAAACGGCATTCCAGATGCTGGCTATTTTATTATTGCTGTTCCATGAAAATGTACTGGGCCTCGATATACAGCGTATCGGCACCTGGCTGATCTGGATGGCGTCCATACTGACTTTGTGGTCGATGATATATTATCTGCATCGCGCTATCCCTGAAGTAATTCGTCATCGTTAAGGAAATCTTATGCAATCAGCAATTCCGGCTAATTCTTCCAGTTCGCGAGATATCGTCAACAAGCAAAGTTTAGCCGCGCTGTCCATTGCTGCCGCAGGAATCGTATACGGCGATATCGGTACCAGCCCTTTGTATGCGCTGCAAACGGTTTTTAGCAGCGAACACGGCATAAACGCCAATTATGTTGACGTGCTGGGCGTATTATCCTTGGTATTCTGGTCTTTGCTGATCGTGGTGTCGCTTAAATTCGTCGTATTTATCATGCGCGCCGATAATAAGGGCGAAGGCGGTATTATGGCGCTGATTGCATTGATGCAGCGCGTTCTCGCACCCGATGCGCCGATACGCAGGACGTTTCTGATCCTGGGATTATTCGGGGCCGCTCTATTTTTCGGCGACGGTATCATTACTCCGGCCATTTCCGTATTGTCTGCGGTGGAAGGACTGGAAGTCGGGGCTCCCGGACTCAAAACGTTCGTGATACCTGTTTCTATAGGCATATTGGTGGCCCTGTTTTTTATCCAGCGTAAAGGCACCGCCACGGTGGGGATTTTATTCGGACCTATCATGTTGATATGGTTTGCGATTCTGGCGATTCTGGGCGGCCTGGAGATTTATCGTTATCCCGCCGTGCTGCATGCGCTCAATCCCGGCTATGCGGTTGATTTTCTTGTCAATCATAAAGTGAAGGGGTTTCTGTCTCTGGGCGCTGTCGTATTGACGGTAACCGGTGCCGAAGCCTTGTATGCCGATATGGGGCATTTCGGCAAAACGCCGATCCGCCTGGCTTGGTTTCTGTTTGTGCTGCCAGCTTTATTGCTGAATTATTTCGGTCAGGGCGCGATGATGATCCTGGACCCGAGTACCGCAGCGAATCCTTTCTACGCGCTCTCGCCGAAGTGGGCACTGTACCCGATGGTGGGATTGTCGACGGTGGCGACCGTGATCGCTTCGCAAGCGGTGATCTCGGGCGTATTTTCCATGACGCATCAGGCGACGCAGCTAGGCTTCATGCCACGCATGAACGTCGTACATACTTCGGCACGGCAGATGGGGCAGATTTATGTGCCGATTATGAACTGGGTTATGATGCTGGGCGTTATCGCTCTTATTTTCGGTTTCCAGTCGTCCAGTAATCTGGGGTGGGCGTACGGTCTGGCGGTCACCGGCACGATTGCGATAGATACCTTGCTGGTGTTCGCGGTAGCACGCGGATTATGGAAATGGAATTGGACTTATATTATTATCGGTGCGACGTTTTTTCTGATCATCGATCTGGCGTTTCTGGGCGCGAATCTGGTCAAGATATTTGAAGGAGGATGGTTTCCTCTTGCCGTCGGCACCTTTATGTTTACGCTCATGACTACCTGGAAGCGCGGACGAGAGATACTTGCGCAGCGGCAACAGGCGCAGTCCATTACCCTGAAGCCTTTCCTTGCCGGGCTGGCGTCACATCCGCCGTTGCGGGTCCCCGGCACGGCGGTGTTTCTGACGACGAATCTGGATAATGTGCCTCATGCCATGTTGCATAATCTGGTGCATAATAAAGTCATCCATGAAACCGTATTGTTTTTGACAGTTAAAATCAAGGACGAACCGTGGGTGGACGATGCCGATCGCATATTGCTCGAAGTGTTGGGCGACGAATTCTATCGCGTGACCGTCAATTACGGTTTCAAGGACGGCCCCGATTTGCCCATGGCATTAGCCGGCGTTAAAATTCGCGGAGTCGCGCTAAACCTGATGGAAACTTCTTTTTTCCTGAGTCGCGAAACACTGATTACGACCGCGATGCCGGGCATGGCGCCGTGGCGGGAGAAGCTGTTTGTCAGCATGGCTCGCAACGGCAGCAGCGCCACGGCTTTCTTTCATATTCCGACCAATCGGGTGATTGAGTTGGGGACGCAAGTGGAGCTCTGATGGCGGTCCGGCGCGTTTTGAAGATGGGCGAACCGAGTCTGCTGCAGGCATCGGAGCCGGTGAGCGCATTCGATACCGCAGCGCTGCACGAGTTGATCGGCGATATGCGCGATACGATGCAGGCCCTGAATGGAGCGGGTCTGGCCGCTCCGCAAATCGGCACTGGTTTGCAAGTGGTGATTTTCAGCGTGGCGAATAATCCGCGTTATCCCGATGCCGAACCGGTGCCTGAGACCGTGCTGATAAACCCGGTTCTGACCATGCTGGAAGAAGAGCAGGAAGAGGGCTGGGAAGGCTGTCTGTCGCTGCCGGGCATGAGGGGTCTGGTGCCGCGTTATGCGCGTTTGCGCTACCGGGGTTTCGATCAGTACGGACACGAAATAGATCGCATCGCAGAAGGATTTCATGCGCGTGTCGTACAGCATGAAGTCGATCATCTGTTTGGTGTTTTGTACCCGATGCGGATCCGGGATTTACGCTACTTCGGTTATACCGATGTGTTGTTTCCGCATCTCGATACGGCGATATCCGACGATTAACCATGATGAAGCGGCTGCTCCGCACGCTACGGTGACTTGCCGCCGGATTTTTCCCTGACTATGTCTTTACCCCAATTCGTACATTTGCGACTGCATTCGGAATATTCCATCACCGATGGCATACTGCGTATCGACGATGCCGTTGCGCGCGCCAAAAGCGATGACATGGCGGCACTGGCGCTGACCGATTTATCGAATGTGTTCGGTTTGGTCAAGTTTTATCAGGCAGCGCGCAGTAAGGGTATCAAGGCGATAGCGGGATGCGATGTCTGGGTGAGCAATGAGATCGATCGTGATCGACCGGCGCGGTTGTTGTTATTGGTGCAGAATTTAGCCGGTTATCGCACTTTATCCGAACTGCTTACCCGCGCATATCGCGAAAATCGGGTGCGAGGTCGCGCCGAACTGCGTTTTTCCTGGCTGGAGGAAACCGGGACCGAAGGCTTGATCGCTTTGTCGGGCGCGCAACTGGGCGATGTCGGTCAGGCTTTGCTGTCCGATAACGAAGCCGGCGCAATGCGCATGGCCAGCCGATGGACGGCTTTATTTCCCGACCGGTATTATCTGGAGATTCAACGCACCGGTTTGTCCGATGCGGAAAACTGTTTGCGGCTGAGCTTGCCGCTGGCGGAGAAGCTGGATTTGCCGGTTGTCGCCACGCATCCGGTACAATTTCTCGACAGCACGGATTACAAGGCGCACGAGGCTCGCGTCTGTATTGCCGAAGGCGCGCTGCTGGGCGATCGCAGACGCCAGCGGCTTTTTACCGAAGCGCAGTATTTTAAAACCCAGGCCGAAATGGGCGAACTGTTTGCCGATTTGCCGCAAGCGCTGGCAAATAGCGTGGAAATTGCGCAACGCTGTTCGCTTAATCTCGAACTGGGCGTCAGTAAATTACCTCAATTTCCGACCCCGGAAGGCATGACGCTGGACGATTTCCTGCGCCAGCGCGCAACCGAGGGGCTGACAGCGCGGATGCGGATATTGTTTCCGGATCCTGCGGCGCGCGCCGCTCGCGAACAAGAGTACCAGTCGCGCTTATCGTTCGAGCTCGACATGATCATCAAAATGGGCTTCCCGGGCTACTTTCTGATCGTTGCCGATTTCATCAACTGGGCCAAGAACAACGGCGTGCCGGTAGGTCCTGGGCGCGGGTCGGGGGCCGGATCGCTGGTTGCTTACGTGCTGGGGATTACCGATCTCGACCCGTTGCCCTACGATCTGCTGTTCGAGCGCTTTCTGAATCCGGAACGCGTTTCCATGCCCGACTTCGACGTCGATTTCTGTCAGGACGGCCGCGAACGGGTGATCAATTACGTCAAGGAAAAATACGGTCGCGAAGCGGTATCGCAGATCGTCACCTTCGGCACGCTGGGTTCCAAGTCGGTGATCCGCGACGTCGGCCGGGTGCTGGATCTGCCTTATAATTTATGCGATCAGCTGTCCAAACAGATCCCCATGGACGGCGTCAAGCCGGTGTCTTTGAGCAAGGCGCTGGAACTCGAACCGCAGTTGAAAGAGCGCTACGACAACGAAGAGGACGTACACGAACTCTTCGATCTGGCGCGGAAGCTGGAAGACCTGACTCGCAACGTCGGCATGCATGCCGGCGGCGTATTGATCGCGCCCGGCAAGATCAGCGATTTCTGTCCGGTGTACATCGCCGACGGATCGGATTCGGCGGTGTCGCAATTCGACAAGGACGACGTGGAAAAAGCCGGGCTGGTCAAATTCGACTTCCTCGGTTTGCGCACGCTGACGATTCTGGACTGGGCGATGCATTACGTGGCGCGATTGTCGCCCGACGGCAAAGCACCCTTCAGTCTGGAAACCTTACCGCTTAACGACCGGGGCAGTTACGGTTTGCTCAAATCGTGCAAGACTACCGCCGTATTCCAGCTCGAATCGCGCGGCATGAAGGATCTGATCCGCCGCCTGCAGCCAGATTGCTTCGAGG
>JAJYPZ010000255.1 GCA_021794855.1 Pseudomonadota bacterium
GAATGCCGATCAGGACGCATTATCCGGCCAGTTGGCAACGGGCGTTAAAACTACCGCTCTGGCGCAGGAAATCGAACGCTTGACCCAGGCTGTCGCAACGCTGGGGGCAGTCAATCTGGCAGCCGTGCAGGAATTGGAACAATCGCTGGAGCGGGCCGGATATTTACAGGCGCAGGCGGAGGATCTGGAACAGGCCATAGCTACATTGAGCGCAGTCATGACGAATATCGACGACGAAACGCGCGATCTGTTCAAAACCACTTTCGATACCGTGAATCAGGCAATGGCCGAATTGTTTGCTACCTTGTTCGACGGCGGAGTCGCGCAGCTCAGCCTCACCGGCGAGGAATGGCTGGATGCAGGGGTACAGGTATTCGCCCAACCGCCCGGCAAAAAAAACAGCTCCATCCATTTGCTGTCGGGCGGCGAGAAAGCGCTCACCGCCCTGTCGCTGGTATTCGCCTTGTTCAAGCTCAATCCCGCGCCGTTCTGCATACTCGACGAAGTCGATGCGCCGCTGGACGACAGCAATACCGAACGTTACATCCGCTTGGTCAAGCACATGTCCGATCAGGTGCAATTCATATTCATCACGCACAACCGGATCACCATGGAAGCCGCCGAACAGCTCATCGGCGTAACCATGCCTGAATCGGGCGTGTCGCGCACCGTGTCCGTCGATCTGGAGCAGGCTGCGAAACTGGCGGAACCGGCAACGGCTGCTCTGACTGAAACATAAAACTTCGAAACCGTAAGCGTATTACAGTTCGGGTACTTCACCGGCGCGAGCCTCATGCCGGTGATCGGCAGCGAGCAGCATATACATTCCCGGCACGACGAACAGGGTAAATAATGTCCCGATCGACAGGCCGCTGGCGATCACCAGTCCCAGACTGAAACGGCTGGCCGCCCCGGCGCCGGTGGACACGATCAGCGGCACCACGCCGAATACCATGGCCGCAGTCGTCATCAGGATCGGCCGGAGACGCAGACCGGCGGCCTTTTCTATCGCTTCACGTTTCGTCCGTCCCTGGCGTTGCAGATTATTGGCGAATTCGACGATCAGTATTCCGTGTTTGGATACCAGTCCTATCAAGGTCACCAGACCGACTTCGGTATAAATATTGAGCGTCGCGTGGCCGATGCCGAGATTGATGAAAATCAGCGCCCCGGCGATCGACATAGGCACCGACACCAGAATGATGACCGGATCTCTAAAACTCTCGAATTGCGCTGCCAAGGCCAGAAAAATGATAACGATGGCAAAGAAGAAGGTCACGATCAAGCCGCCGGATTCCTGCATATATTGACGCGATGGTCCGGAATAATCGAATCCGTATCCCGGAGGCAGGGTGTTGTCCGCCAGGGTTTTAAGCTCTGCCAGCGCTTCCCCCTGAGAAATGGTAGGGAACGCCACGCCTTGTATGGTCGCCATGTTCTGTTGCTGAAAATGATTGATCGTTTCGGGTTCGGTGGCGGTTTCCAGGTGAGCGACAGTAGACAGGGCGATCATCTGGCCGTTGGCGCTGCGCAGATAATAGTGTTTGAGCTGGTCGGCATTCAAGCGGAAACGCTGCTGTACTTGCGGAATGACTTTATACGAGCGTCCGCCCAGCTCGAAATAATTGACGTATCCGCCACCCAGCATCGACGACAGCGCCGAGCCGATATCCTGCATGTTTAGCCCGACCTGAGCTGCCATGTTGCGATCGATGACAACAGTAGTCTGCGGCAGATCTATGCGCAGATCGGATTGCAGGAATATGAACTTTCCGGTTTTCTGCGCGTCCTGCAAAAAACTTTGCGATACGTCGTACAGTTTGGAAAAAGGCTCGGTGGTCGTTATCACGAACTGGATAGGCAAACCGCGTGCGCCGGGCAGGGGAGGCGGCTGAAAAATCGCGTTTTGCGAGCCGGCAATCTGTGACAGTTGCTGCTGCAATTCGGGCTGTAACTGATTACTGGTTTTCACCCGTTCGTCCCACGGTTTGAGCACCATGCCACTGATGACCTGAGCCGGCATGTCAAGCTGGAATACGTGATCGGTTTCGCTGTGGCTGTCGAATATCTGCTGGATCTGTTTGTCGTACAGTTCGCGCTGCTGCAGCGTCGCGTCCGGTGCGTCGAACGAAGCCGCTATCAGCACTCCCTGATCTTCCTGAGGCGCCAGTTCCGACATCGATGTGGTATACAGAAAATATATGCCGCCCAGCACCAGTACAGCGAAAACGCCGATGACGACGGTGTAATTCAGTACGCCGTGCAATCTTCTTTCGTAAGCGCCGTGCAGACGATCGAATTGCCGATCCAGCCACAATACCAGACGATCCTGCCAGTTGCCGCCCTCGCGTTTCGGTGCTCGCAGCAATCTGGAGCACATCATGGGAGAAAGTGTCAGGGCTATGATTGCAGACATCGTTACCGCGCCGACCAGCGTGAAGGCAAATTCGGTAAATAAAGCACCGGTCAGGCCGTTCATGAACCCTATCGGAACGTAAACGGCGATCAGCACGATGGTCATGGCGATAATCGGATTGGCCAGTTCGCGTGCAGCGGTGACGGCTGACTGGTACGGAGTCAGCCCCTCTTCCAGATGGCGGCTGACATTTTCGACGACGATAATGGCGTCGTCCACTACCAAGCCTATAGCCAGCACCAGAGACAGCAGGGTCAGCAGGTTGATCGAATAGCCGAGCGCCAGCATCACCGTGAAGGTGCCGATCAGGGACAGCGGGATCGCGATGACAGGAATCAATACCGAGCGCGGCGAACCGAGGAAGATAAATACGACGGCAGTGACGATCAAAATAGCTTCAGCCAGCGTTTTCACCACTTCGTCGATAGCGGAATTAACGAAGCGCGTCGAATCGTAAACGACTTTGGCGTTCAGCCCGTTAGGCAGATTCGCCTGGATTCCGGGCATAGCCGTGCGTACGCGCTTGATCACGTCGAGCAGGTTGGCGGTAGGAGCCACCTGTATGCCGATATAAACCGCCTTTTTACCGTCGAAGGCCACGCTCGAATCGTAATCTTCGGCTCCCAGCGTCACATTGGCGACGTCGGACAGGCGCACGATGGTCGATCCCTGCTGCTTGATGATCATTTGCCTGAATTCATCGACCGAAT
>JAJYPZ010000007.1 GCA_021794855.1 Pseudomonadota bacterium
GGGCAAGATCGTCGCCGCTCGCACCCAGGCCGTGCAGCAGGATAATGCTGCTTCTGGCTGTTCCCGAGAGAATTTCGATGGGCGCTCCGTTCATGCCAGAAATTCATTATGTGCCGCAAGCAGGCGCTGACCGGCAGGGGTATCGATCTTTCCGGCTGTACGCACCGCTTCAGCGTAGCCCGCGAAAAACTCAGGCAATGCTTTTACAATCAACTGCTTACGCAACCTGCTGCTGCCTTGCGCCGGCCATTCCGGACGGTAATTGGCTTCAGGGATCGCAGAACATATTTTCATGCTCCAACTGGGCTGATGGATCTTCCATTCGTGCGGACGTACCACCATCCGGTGCGCGAGCAGGGTTTCCACTCCGACATAGGGTCCCAGATACTCCACCTGCAATGCATCGGCCAGACCGGCCAGCATGTTGTCGAGATGAGTTAACGCATCATCCAGCGTTGCATTGACCGTTACCGTACCAAGGCGGCTTTGGACGACGAGATGGTTAATAAAGTTTTTCATGGGCTGGGCGCAATCGAATCAGGAAGAAATGGCCGATTTTATCATACAGTCCCGCAAGCGAAGGGTAGGTCCGATTGGTGCAGGACGATTAATCGAGGAAATTCTTTGTCCGGAACGAACATGTTAAAGTGATGGAACTGCCGTTCTGTCCGGGACTTAATCTTATCCTGGCAGATTTTTTTGCCGTTTACGGTTTTCATGATCATGGCCTCAATGGATTTATTGTTATTGCTATTGCTCGCGGCGTTCGTATGGTACTGGTTCGACAGCCTGCATGCGCTGGAAATTGCGCGTGCAGCGGGAAAGCGGGCCTGTCTGGATGCACACGTGCAATTTCTCGACGATACCGTCAGCCGCAGCGCACTGGGCTTGACGCGGAACGTTTCGGGACGCGTCGCCTTTCGCCGAACCTACCGGTTCGAATTCAGCGAAACCGGCGATACGCGCCGCGAAGGCTATTTGGTCATGACAGGAACCCGGATCGAATCGATCACGATGGAACCGTATCGTATCCAGTCTTGATCGCCGGATGAGCCAATAACCTCGTTACTGAAACGTTATCATCCCTGCAGCAAGCGGATTTCCGCTGCCGCCAGCATTTCTGGCGTCCCGCGCAGCACCAGCACGTCGCCGGGCGCTATCTGCATTTCCGGTTGCGGATCCAGGCCGCGAATATTGCGGCGGCGCACTACCAGGACTTCCACCCCCAGTTCGGCCAGACGCATGTATTCGATCGTTTTGCCGACGGCAGCGGCCTGTTCGGTGATGAGCACCGACAGCAGGCGCGGCTGCGCGGTTTCGTTCAATTGCGCGTCGGCGTCGCTGGCGCCGCGAAAAAAGCCGCGCAGCAAGCCGTAGCGCTGTTCGCGCACCGTACGCAGCTTCTTCAATACCCGGCTCAGCGGAACGCCCAATAATAATAGCGCGTGCGACGCCAGCATCAGCGAGCCTTCCAGCACTTCCGGTACGACTGCCATGGCGCCGGCCTGTTTCAGGCTGTCCAGGTCGGTTTCGTCGAGAGTGCGTACGATTACTGGTAAATCGGGGCGAATGTCTTGCGTGAGGCTCAGGATTTTCATGGCGGCATGATGATCGGCAAAGCTGATGACCATGCCGCGAGCGCGATTCAATCCTGCGGCCAATAGCACTTCGCGGCGCGAGGCATCGCCGAATACCACCGTTTCGCCGGCGGCCGATGCCGCCTTCACCCTGGCCGGGTCGGCATCCAGCGCGATATAGCCGATATTCTCGGATTCCAGCAGCCGCGCCAGGCTTTGGCCGCTGCGGCCGTAACCGCAGATGATAAGATGGCCGTCGGCGTTCATGCTTTTGACCGCGATGTCGTGCAGTTCCTGCGCCCGCCCCGTCCATTCCGTGCCGCACAAGCGCCGGGTGATCGCGTCGGAATATTGGATAATGACGGGTGCGAGCAACATTGAAAGTACCATGACGGCGAGCACGACCTGCAGCGGCGGACCGGTAACCAGGCCTATGCCGCTTGCCAGCGATAGTAGTACGAAACCGAATTCGCCGGCCTGCGCGAGTCCCAGCGCGGTGCGCATGGCCACCGGCGCAGTATTGCCGAAAGCGCGGCCTATGGCCCAGACTACGGCGGTTTTGCTGATGATCAGCGCGACCAGCAGAAGGCCGACGCTGCGCCAGTGATGAGATACTTCTTGCGGATTCAATAGCATGCCTATGGTGATAAAAAACAGTCCCAGCAACATATCGCGAAAGGGTTTGATATCGTCTTCAACCTGATAGCGAAATTCGGTTTCCGAAATCAGCATGCCTGCCAGGAAAGCGCCTAAAGCCAGCGATAGGCCTGCCTTGTCGGTCAGATAAGCCAGCCCCAAGGTAATCAGCAGGACGTTTAGCGTAAACAATTCCGGAGATTTGTAGCTGGCCACCCAGCTGAACCAGGGGCGCATCAGTTTTTGACCGATGACCAGCAATAAAACCAATGCAATAGTCGCTTTTCCTGCCGCAGTCAGCAAATTGAGTCCCAGGCCGTCGGTGCCGGCGACCAGACTTGGTATAAGAATCAGCAAAGGAATGACTGCCAGATCCTGAAACAGCAGTACCGCTATCATTTGCCGGCCGTGTGCGGACTGCAGCGCCAGTCGTTCGGCCAGCATCTTGCTGACTATAGCGGTAGACGACATGGCCAGCGCGCCGCCAAGCGCCAGTCCGACCGGCCAGGAAAAACCCAGGCCGACGGAGACGCTGACGATTAATAATATAAAGCCGAAGACTTGCGCGCTGCCGAAACCGAATACGGTTTTCCGTATGGCTTTAAGTTTGGGCAGGCTGAATTCGAGCCCGATGCTGAACATCAGAAAAACTATGCCGAATTCACCTAAATGACGCGTTTCCGGACTTTCAGGCAACCAATTGAGCGTATGCGGACCGAGGACGATGCCTATGAGCAAAAAGCCCAGCATGGAAGGCAGGCGCCAGGTCCGAAACAGTGCCGACATCAGAACGGAAGCTGCCAGTAAAACGATGATCAAGCCGAGAATGGAGTGCATGACGCAAGATTAGAGGGTAGCGAACATTGCCGCAAGTGCCGCGCGATTTTTTGTGTGCCGATAGATTGTCGAGACGATTGCGCAGGCCTTTGCGATAGCTCGCAATTGCGTTTATACGCCCGTATTGTATGTTTTGGTAAAACTTATTTGCTTCTTTATCAGGTAGAATAAAGGACTCTTACTGGACAGATCGATTATGAGCAAATCGTTACAAATTAAATTTGATCCCGTTGCGGCGCTTGAAAGAGCGGGTCGCGTGTTGACGATAGAAGCTGAAGCTGTGCTGGCGATGCGCGACCGTTTGAATAGCCGGTTTACGGATGCGATGACTTTGATTTTAAGTTGCCGTGGCAGGGTGGTGGTCAGCGGGATGGGTAAGTCGGGGCATGTCGGCAGTAAAATAGCGGCCACGCTGGCCAGCACCGGTACTCCGGCTTTTTTTGTGCATCCGGGCGAGGCGAGTCACGGCGATCTGGGCATGATCACGCATGAAGACGTTTGCATCGCGTTGTCGAATTCGGGAGAAAGTGCGGAATTGACCGCGATAGTGCCGTTGATCAAACGTCGCGGCGCCCGTTTGATTACGATTACCGGCAACGTCAATTCGACCCTGGCGCGCGAAGCCGATGTGCATCTTGACGCCAGCGTCGCACAGGAAGCCTGTCCGCTTAATCTTGCGCCGACGGCAAGCACGACCGCTGCCCTCGCCCTGGGCGATGCGTTGTCGATTGCGTTGCTGGAAGCACGCGGTTTCGGCACGGAGGATTTTGCCAGAACCCATCCCGGGGGGGCCCTGGGTCGCCGATTATTGATACATGTACGTGATATCATGCATCAAGGAGAACGTCTGCCGAAAGTCGTAGCCGATGCCCTGTTACCGATCGCATTACTCGAAATGACGCGCAAAGGTCTGGGCATGACCGCGGTGGTAGACAAAGAAGAGCGCGTGCTGGGCATTATCACAGACGGTGATTTGCGTCGATTGCTGGAAAAATCCGTAGACGTCCGTTCGACGCATGTGCATGAGGTGATGACTTCAGCGCCGTTTTGCATAGGGCCCGATCAACTGGCAGTAGTTGCGGTTGAAAACATGCAAAGCCATAATATTAACGGTTTGCTGGTGGTTGACCAAAGCAATAAATTAGTGGGCGCCTTAAATATGCTGGATCTTTTGCGCGCCGGTGTTGTTTAATTGAAATTCGGTTCAAAATTATGAATTCAGCATATCAAAGCGCATTACCCGTCAGACTGGTTATTTTCGATATTGACGGCGTAATGACCGATGGCAGTCTGTTTTTTGATGAAGAGGGGCGAGAATACAAAGCATTTAATTCGCTGGACGGCCACGGTTTGAAAATGCTGAGGCAAACCGGTCTGGAACTTGCAATCATTACCGGACGCGAATCGTCGGTAGTTTTGCATAGAGCCAAAAATCTGGGTATTGCGCATATTTATCAGGGAGTCGGCGAAAAATTGCTGGCTTACCGCCATTTGCTGGCGAAACTCGGTCTTCAGCCCGAGCAGACAGCTTACATGGGAGACGATGTCGTCGATTTGCCGGTGATGACGCGCTGCGGACTGGCTATTAGCGTACCTTCGGCGCCGGAAGAAGTGCAGCAATACGCGCATCTGGTGACGCGGCGAGAAGGGGGCCACGGCGCAGTTCGCGAAGCCTGCGAGTTCATAATGAAAGCGCAGGGTAATTATGCCGCCCTGCTTGCCGAATATGTAAGGGCTCGTTGATGTGAATAATCGTCCATTATATTGGTTTCCGCTTGTTATCATTGCCGCTCTGGCGGGACTGAGCATGTGGTTGCAATATACGATACAAAGTCATAAATCCAACTTTCTGATCAGCGGGCCGCGCATCGTTGATTACATGATTGAAGATTTCCGGGTATCGCGCACGAATCTGGCCGGCCAGATCATTTATACCTTGCACGCCAAGTTCGCGGAGCATTTTCTGGAAGACGACACCGCTCAGTTAACGATGCCGCATCTGATCGCTTGGGATGCACAGCAAGGAACGGTCGATATCCGTTCGAAGCAGGCCTTCGTCACTTCCAAAGGCAAGCAGGTAAATTTCATTAAAAATGTTGTGCTGGTGCGGGACATGCACGACAAGCAAGGGCCATTGACCCTGACGACGGATTATCTCGAAGCGTTTCCGGATCAACAGATGATACAGACGAGTCATCCGGTGCAAATACGAGGCCATTTCCTGCAAATGACTGCAGGTGCGTTAAAATTAAACAATCGGACTCAAACCATGCAACTGACCCACCATGTTAAAGCACGCTATGAACCTGCTCATTAAAATTTTCGTTGCGAGTCTCGGACTGGTTTTATTGATATCGACGCAAACCGTTCATGCCGAGCAGGCTGACCGGACCAAACCCGTCAATATCGAAGCGAATAGCGTCGATATGGACGATTTGCATAAAATCGGCATTTATACCGGCAATGTCGTACTGACCCAAGGAACCTTGCTGCTGCATGCGGATAAACTCATAGTTCACCAGAACGGCGAGGGTTTCAGTACGGCGGTTGCGTACGGCAACCCGGTGAGTTTCCGGCAAAAGCAGGACGGTAGCGACGAATATATCGAGGCCTATGCCGACCGGATAGACATGGATAACCAACAAAATACGGTCTTGCTGACCGGACATGCCAAACTGAAAAAAGGTGCTGACGTCATGCACGCCGACACCATGTTTTATAATACCGTAACCGAACGTTTCTGGGCCAAGAACGAAGCCGGCACCGCTGGGGCAAGCGGAGTCAATCGGGTCCACACTTCCATTTACCCGAAAAAAGCGCCACCGGCCACGCCTGCATCGCCGGATATTGCCCCTCCCGCGCTTCAGCCGAGCGTAGTCTTGCCGGCTCCCGCAAAATAAGGTTGTCATGAGCGAACTCAAGGCATCACATCTGAAAAAAAGTTATCGTACGCGTCTCGTGGTCAAGGATGTCTCGATCAGCGTCAGCAGCGGCGAAGTGGTCGGCTTGTTAGGCCCCAACGGCGCAGGGAAAACCACTTGCTTTTATATGATAGTGGGACTAATAAAACTGGATGGCGGCGAAATCAGGCTCGACGATCACGATTTGGGCGCGATGCCGATTCATAAGCGGGCCGGTCTGGGATTAAGTTATTTGCCGCAGGAAGCTTCCATTTTTCGCAAGTTGAC
This sequence comes from Pseudomonadota bacterium, assembly GCA_021794855.1. The sequence continues at coordinate 6,239 of JAJYPZ010000007.1, forward strand.
GGTTTCGCAGAACATTTGCGCCATTCTTGAATTAAAAGATTACAGCGAAGATGAAATCGAAGTACGCTTGAATAATTTGCTGGTTGATTTGAATATCGAGCACCTTGCCGATGCGGCGGCGGTCAGCCTGTCGGGCGGGGAGCGTCGTCGCGTAGAGATCGCCCGGGCGCTGGCGATGAATCCGCGTTTCGTGCTGCTCGATGAACCCTTTGCGGGTATAGACCCGATTGCCGTGATCGATATACAGAAGCTGATCCGTTTTTTGACGGAACGGGGAATAGGCATTTTGATTACCGATCACAATGTGCGGGAAACGTTGGGGATTTGTGATCGTGCCTATATTATCAATGACGGCACAGTTCTTGCTGCGGGTAGACCGGAAGATCTGATCGATAATGAATCGGTACGTAAAGTTTATCTCGGGGAGCATTTCCGTCTCTAAATTATGAAACAGGGCCTACAATTAAAATTCAGCCAGCAACTGACGCTTACGCCGCAATTGCAGCAGTCTATACGTTTGTTGCAATTATCGACGCTGGAAATGAATCAGGAACTGGAACTGATCGTCCAGAGCAATCCATTGCTCGAACGTGTCGACACGATGGATGATGGTGAAGCTCGAGTGACGGAATATGAAACGACAGCGTCCAATAACGACACGTCGGAAGCACCGACTGAAAGCGCACCCAAGGAACTGACGGAAATGGACTGGAACGAGTCGCCCGCGTTCGCTCAGAGCGGAGAGGAAAGCGATGACGATTATGAAACCCAGTCGTCTCAAGCAACTATAGGTTTGCGCGAACATCTGGTCTGGCAATTGAATTTGACTTGTCTGGTGGATCGGGACAAGCAATTAATATTATTGCTCATCGACGCGCTCGACGATAGCGGTTATCTGACACAGACTCTTGAAGAGATTGTCGAGATGCTGCCGGAAGAACTCGAAGTTGGTCTCGACGAATTGCAGATCGGTCTCAAATACCTGCAAAGTCTGGATCCTGTCGGCATCGGCGCGCGCGACCTGTCGGAATGTCTGTCGTTGCAATTGCAGGCTTTTCCGGCCGACACCCCCAGCCTGCAGCTGGCCAAGGCGATTGTTGGCCAGGAATTGAGTGCGTTGGGAAGCCGTGATTATGCCGGACTGAAACGGAGATTGCATTGTGACGACGAAAGTCTGCGCGCGGCGAGCGAGCTCATAACACATCTTAACCCGCGACCCGGACTGGCATTCGGCGGCAACGATACCCGTTATATTATCCCCGACGTAATCGTCAGCAAAGTTAAAGGCGTATGGGTCGCCGGTCTTAATCCCGAAGCCATGCCCAAACTACGTATCAATCAGATGTATGCGGATATATTGTCGCGCAACCGCGAGGCGAACCATCAACAGCTCGCTGGGCAATTGCAGGAAGCAAAATGGCTGATCAAAAACATCGTCCAGCGCTTTGATACCATACTGCGTGTCACGCAAAGCATAGTCGACCGTCAAAAGCATTTTTTTGAACACGGCGAGGTCGCAATGCGACCGCTGGTGCTGCGTGAAATCGCCGATGCGGTCGAGTTGCACGAATCTACCGTATCGCGCGTTACGACGCAAAAATTCATGATGACGCCGCGCGGCATCTTTGAATTGAAATATTTTTTCGGCAGTCACGTCAATACCGATGCAGGAGGGGCTTGCTCAGCGACCGCGATTCGTGCGTTAATCAAGCAACTGATTGCTGCGGAAAATATAAAAAAACCTTTATCGGATGGGCAAATTGCAGAGGTTCTTGCTGAACAGGGTATCGTGGTAGCCAGACGAACCATTGCAAAATATCGGGAATCGCTGCAAATTCCGCCCGCTAACCAGCGCAAAGCGCTATAACCAGCAAGTGAAAGGGAATATCATGAACCTAACGATTACCGGTCATCATCTGGAGATCACTCCCGCCATCCGCGACTATGTTTTGTCAAAAATAGACAGGATCAAGCGTCATTTCGATCATGTAATCGATATTACCGTCATTATGACGGTCGAAAAGCTGAACCATAGCGTGGAGGCTAACGTTCATTTAAGCGGAAAAGACATTTTTGTTCAGGCAGAAGATACCGATATGTATGCGGCGATCGATTGCCTGGCCGATAAACTGGACCGGCAGATCGTGAAATACAAGGAAAAACATAGCCAGTCGCATCAGACGAATGGCGGCCTCAAACATCAAATGGTAGTAAACGAAGAATAATTTCTCCCATGAACCAGATTGCCTCTTTGCTTACTCTGCCTCATATCATGCTGGACGTCGAGATAGGTAACAAGAGGCAACTGTTCGAATTGCTGGGGCAGCGGTACGGGACTGAATTGGGAGTAGCTACCGCGTTGATCGTCGATAGCCTGCTCGCACGGGAAAAATTAGGGTCAACCGGTTTGGGGCAGGGCGTTGCTGTGCCTCATGGCCGCATTAAAGGTTTGAAATCGGCAGTCGGAGTATTGGTCCGTTTAAATCCTCCCATTGAGTTCGACGCACCTGACCGTTTGCCTGTAAATCTGGTTTTTGTCCTGTTCGTTCCTGCAAACGCAACCGATCTGCATTTGCAGATTCTGGGCGAACTGGCACAGCTTCTCAGCGACAAATCCTTGCGCCTGGCCTTGTTGGCCTGTAACGATAGCAATGATGCGCTAGAATTAATAGGTAGTTGGCAACCCTGGTTTGAGCATGACTAATTCCATTACTGTTAATCGCATGTTTACTGCGTTGGCGCAGGTACTTTCGTTGACCTGGGTATCGGGCCACGCCGGCGGCGATAAGCAATTGCGCAGCGATATGGTGCAAAAACCGTCTTTGGCGCTGGTCGGCCACCTCAATTTTGTTCATCCCAACCGGGTGCAGGTATTGGGGTGCGCAGAAATGGATTATCTGGCCGGACTCAGTCCGGACGATTTGAAGCAGGCTATCGAAAATCTGTTTTCTACCGAACTTGCGGCGGTGATCGTAGCCAACGGAGAGCGTGTGCCGGAACCATTGCGGGCGGCTTCGCAGCGTACGAATACTCCATTGTTCGCGACCCCTGAGCCCAGTCCGGAACTGATGGCGGTATTGTCGCATTATCTGGTGAATGTGCTCGCCGAATCGACCAGCGTGCATGGAGTCATGCTTGAAGTCAACGGCATAGGCGTCATGCTTACCGGCGAATCTTCTGCTGGAAAAAGTGAGCTTGCGCTGGAATTGCTGACGCGCGGGCACCGATTTATTGCCGACGACGTGGTCGATCTGTATAAAACCGCACCCGATACGCTATCGGCGCAAAGTCCTGCAATGCTGCAGGATTATCTGGAAGTAAGAGGTCTGGGCGTGCTTGATATTCGCGCCTTGTTTGGGGAGCTGGCCATTAAAATGAAAAAAAACCTCAAGTTGATTGTTCATTTGAAACCGCTGGACGAAACTAGTGTGGAGGATATTTCGCGATTGGACATGCATGCCTCCACCGAGATGATACTCGGCATCGAAGTTCCAAAAGTCCAGATTCCGGTTGCGGTAGGCAGAAACCTCGCGGTATTGGTTGAAGTCGCCGCCCGCAATCACATTTTGCGTATGCGCGGCGTAAACAGTGCGGAAGTTTTTATCGAGCGGCAGAAAAAAATGATAGAGGCCGGCGACTAATGAGTACAAACCTGAGTGCGATGCAATTGATACTGATCAGCGGGTTGTCCGGTTCCGGAAAAAGCATTGCATTGCATGTGCTGGAAGATGCGGGTTATTATTGCGTGGATAATCTGCCTGTGGAACTGCTTGAAGAGGTATTGAGCTTTTTGGCGCAACGCGGCGATCATCGCGTGGCTATCAGCATCGATGCGCGTAGCGGCGATTCGCATCAATCCTTGCCGGATGTGGTGCGCAAACTGCGCCAGCAGGTCGATGTGCGTTTATTGTTTCTGGAGTCGAAAACGGAAACTCTGGTTCGCCGCTTTTCTGAAACCCGGCGTCCCCATCCGCTAAGCAACGATCAGCGCGCGCTGCATGAAGCCATACTGGGCGAACGCGAGCTGCTTGAACCGATTGCGCAACTGGCGCATCGTATCGATACCAGCGATCTGGCACCCGCTACGTTAAGACATTGGATAAATGATATCGCAGCATTAGGAAATCAGCCCTTGACTTTGCTGTTTGCTTCATTCGGATTCAAGCACGGGATACCGCTGGATGCGGATTTCGTCTTCGATGTCCGTTGTTTGCCTAATCCTCATTACGACCCCGAACTACGTCCGCTGACCGGCCGCGATCCCGCCGTAATGGAGTTCCTTGCCCGAAGTCCCGAAGTCAACGAAATGATGGCCGATATAAGGCAGTATGTCAGCAAATGGCTGCCGTGTTTCGTACGTGATAATCGGGCATATCTGACCGTTGCCATCGGATGTACGGGCGGTCAGCATCGCTCTGTCTACATCAGCGAACAGCTTGCCCGATATTTTTCGGCGCACGAGCAAACGCTGGTGCGCCATCGGGAATTGATGTGAGTTTCGTCCGCATGGCCCCGGTGCTGATACAAAGAGGCGATCTGGCCGTATTGCTCATCGGCCTTCTGGCCGTTGTCGTGCTGGGCATCCATTATTGGTCGGCATCTGCCGGCGATCGTGTGATAATAAAACGTGGAGGCGAACTTTTTTTGAGCGCTTCGCTAGACCGTTCGTTTAGGGTAAGCGTACCGGGCCCGCTGGGTATAACGAAAATAGAAGTTTCGCAGCAAAAAGCGCGGGTGCTCAGCGATCCGGGGCCGCGGCAATTGTGTGTGCGCCAGGGCTGGATCAGCAGGGCGGGTGAAGTTGCAATCTGTTTGCCTAATCAGGTAAGTATGGAAATTGCGGGACGCGTACGGACATATGACAGTCTTAACTATTAACTCTACCGTGGAAGATCATCGCCTGGCCTATCTGGCAGCGCTTGCCATTTCGCTGATGTGGGTTGAAGCCGTCTTGCCCTCGCCATTGCCGGGTGTCAAGCCCGGACTGGCCAATATTGTTACTTTGCTCGTACTTCGTCAATACGGTTTGCGTACCGCATTCTGGGTGGCGGGTCTGCGCGTCGTGGCAGGAAGTATCTTGCTGGGAAGTTTTTTGACTCCGGGGTTTGTTATGAGCCTCGGCGGAGCTATGGCCAGTCTTGCTGCGTTATCGCTGGCGCAATATCTGCCGCAGCGCTATTTCGGCGCGGTCAGTTTGAGCGTACTGGCGGCTTTTGCGCATATCGCTGCACAATTGGCTATCGTTTCTGTATGGCTGATGCCTGATGTGAACGTATTTTATCTGAGTCCGGTTTTTGCAGCCGCAGCCTGGTTTTTCGGTTTGAGTAACGGCGTCATCGCCGCTCATTTGTTGCAAAATTTTTCGGGAGCGGGATTGCATGAATCCGCCACGTAGCGTTACGCTAGCCTGGACGGGGGCCTCGGGCATGCCTTATGGCCTCCGCCTGCTGCAAAGTTTGCTGGCTGCCGATGTCACGGTATATTTGCTGGTGTCCAGCGCCGCTCGGATTGTAGCCCGACAGGAAATGGATTTAAGCTTGCCCGGTCGCGCAGAAGAGTTGCAGTCGTTTCTGGTGCAGCGTTATTCGACGACGCCTGAACAATTGCAGGTATACGGACGCGAAGACTGGTTCGCGCCGGTAGCTTCGGGTTCCAATCCTGCCGATGCAATGGTGGTATGTCCGTGCAGTATGGGCAGTCTGGCTGCGATCGCTCAGGGTTTGGCGGATAACCTGATCGAACGGGCCGCCGATGTCTGCCTCAAAGAGCAGCGAAAATTGATACTGGTGCCGCGCGAAACGCCATTTTCGGCGTTGCATCTTGAAAATATGCTGAAGCTGGCGCGGATGGGGGTGTCGATTCTGCCGCCCAATCCCGCTTTTTATCACCATCCGAAAACTGTGGACGACATGGTCGATTTTGTCGTGGCGCGTATCCTCGACCAGTTATCCATTCCTCATCAGCTTATGCCTCGATGGGGCGAGAGATGAACTGGCTGAAACCAAGCTTGCCGCCGATTTTCGGCCGCTTGCTAACGGGTCAGCAACGATGCCGTATTCCGATATTCCCGCTTAATACGGTGTTATATCCCGACGGTTTATTACCGTTAAGGATATTCGAAACACGCTACATGGATATGATTAAAGCGTGCATGAAAGATAGTTTGCCATTCGGAATCTGCCTGATACGAACCGGCGCAGAAGTCGGAACAACGGCAACCCCCTTCCAGGTCGGAACGCTGGCGACCGTCGCCGACTGGGATATGACGCAACTGGGCATACTGAATGTAACCGTAAAAGGCGGCCAGCGGTTTTTAATCGAGTCGGCCGATGTCATGGGCGACGGCTTGTTGATGGCGGAAGTAAGTCTGATTCCCGAGGAACCGTTGTGTCCTGTGAGCGAGGAGTACGCTATTTGCGTAACGGTTTTCGATACGATTTTACAGGAAGTCGGTGAGACGCGATTTTCGACGCCGATGCGCGCGAAACAGATGGCATGGCTCGGCTATCGACTGGCTGAAAGCTTGCCGCTCAAAGTCGCGGCCAAACAGGATATGCTCGAAATGAACGATAGTGAAATGAGATTGAAAATATTGTTGGCCTTTTTGCGTCGTCAAGGTGTATACGGCTGAATGGCTGTTTTTTGCCGGGTGGAATGTTGTGTTCCTGCGGGCATAAAGAGGCAGAGGGCTTTAGTTTGCGGATAAGTTACCGGTCATGGTCGTTATCGTCCCCCTTTGCATTGCTGTTTTTTGGTTGTCGGGTAATAATACCAAGTTAGTAATAAAATGTTGATATTATTTAAGGCTAGTTGAATTGGATTTCTCTTCTTTTTTTTCGCGTAAGGATAAGAAACCCCTCGCTCATGTGTCGGCGACTCGTGCTGTAAAACCCAAGAGTAAAGAGCAGGTTATTGCGGAAATTCACGAAACGCCTATCACCGAGCAACAATTCGAACCCGGAGTAGCTCAGGGCAATATCGTTGTTACCGAAATCGAATCGAGTTTCGCTCCGGGAGTAGAAGATGCGGCGATGCTTTACGCCAACGGCCGTATCGAGGAAGCGATTAATCAGTTAAAGCTGTTTATTGTCCAGTTGCCGCAGGAAGATAGTCTGTGGCTGATGTTGTTCGATTTATATTGGGTCGTGCGCAGACAGCAGGAATTCGAACAGCTCGCCATAGAATATGCGGTGAAGCGCGAAAAATCACCGCCAGTATGGTTGGGCGATCGTGTAATTACCCCCGAAGCAG